>SKUV01000022.1 GCA_007129775.1 Paracoccaceae bacterium
AGCTCGCGGAACTTCTCGAGCTGCTTTTCGCGGAATTCGGGGCTGGAGGGGGCGGCATAACCACCGGTAGCGGCGCCGTCCTGCGCCTCTTCGAAGTCCAGAAAGACGAATTCGGCGCCCATCGATTCGATCTGCTCGGCCACTTCGGGGCGCACATCGAAGGCCATGGTGATCGCGCCGAGGCTGGTGGAGGTGCCAATGGCGGCAAGCCCGGCCACGCCCGCGCCCACCACCAGCACGCGCGCCGGCGGCACCTTGCCCGCCGCCGTCACCTGCCCGGTGAAGAAGCGGCCGAAATTGTTCCCGGCCTCGATCACAGCGCGGTAGCCTGCGATATTGGCCATGGACGACAGCGCGTCCATCTTCTGCGCGCGGCTGATGCGGGGCACCATATCCATGGCGATGGCGGTGGCGCCCTTGCCCTTGAACAGATCGAGCATGGCCTCGTTCTGCGCCGGCCAGAAGAACGAGATCAGCGTCTGGCCCTCGCGCATGCGCTCGGCCTCGGCCTTTTGCGGCTCGCGCACCTTGACCACGATATCGGCGGCCTGCCACAGCGCCTCGGCGGAGGAAACGACCTCCACGCCAGCCTCGGCATAGGCCGCATCGGTAAAGCCCGCCTTTTCGCCAGCGCCGGCCTCGATCACGCAGTCATGGCCCAGTTTCTGGATCATGCGCGCGCTGTCAGGGGTCATCGCGACCCGCGCCTCGCCCTCGTAGATTTCCTTCGGTGCCCCGATCTTCACGTCCCGAATCCCCCGTGCTTACAGGCCAGCTTGTGACGAAACGCCCTATTAACGCGCGCAACAATCTTTCACAAGCCGCCGCGGCGCCGTTGCAAGGAACGCCGCCGCGGCCGGGGAGGATGCGCCGCTATTTCTTGCGGATGTTCATGGCCATGCGGGGCGAGACGACCTCGTCCGAGATCTGGATATCGAGCAGCATTGCACCCTGCCCGCGCTCGAATTCGGCGATCAGCCCGGGCAGCGCATCGAGCCGGTCCACCACCGCGCCGCGGATGCCGAACCCCTCGGCCATGCGTGCCAGATCGTTGCGGCCATAGACGCCGCCGGCATCGCTCAGCCCGTCGGCGCGGAGCTTGTGGATCTCGGCGCCGTAGGCCCCGTCATTCAGAACGCAGATCAGAATCTTCCAGCCGGCAAGCTGGATCGTCTCCAACTCCTGAATATGGACCATCAGCCCGCCGTCGCCCTCCAGCAGCACGGTCGGCACATCGGGGCGCGCGGCGGCCATGCCGGCGGCATAGCCCAGCCCGTTGCCGATGGCGCCGAATTCGCGGATCGTGAGGAAGGTTCCGCCGGGCCGGTCGTACATGTGAGCGGAGAAATACGAGGAATGGCCCGAGGAATTGACGCAGCCCCAATCCTTCGGCAGCGCCGCGTCGAGCGCCCGGATCACCGCGCGCGGGTCGAGCGTGCCCTGCTCCACCGGGTATTCGGTGGTGTCGATCGGTTCCGTCCGCAGCCGGCGGGCGTAACCGGCCACGCCCCAGTCGGCCCAGTCGGGCGCGGGCGCGCTGGCCTCGATACCCGCCAGCAGCGCCTCCACCCCCAGTTTCGCATCCGCGGCAAGGAAATGCGCCGCCGTGGCGCGCCCCCGCGCATAGCCCATGGGCGCGGCGTCGATCTGCAGCACCTTGTCGGGCGGAAAGATGCGCCCGTGATCGCTGGTATAGCCGCGCAGCGAGGCGCCCACCGCGATGATCAGATCGGCCTCGGCGAGCGCCGCATCGGTGACCGGATGGCCGAAGCTGCCGGCCGAGCCGATGTCGTGGGGATGGCCGGCGAACAGCCCGCGCATGGGCAGCGTCGTGGCCAGCGCGCCATTGACGCGCTCGGCCAGCCGGATGCAGGCCTCGGCGGCTCCCGGGCCGCGGGCGCCGCGCCCGGCCACCACCACGATCCTGGCGGCCCCGCGCAGGGTTTCCACCGCGCGGGCCACGTAATCGGGATGGGGCCAGCGCGGCCCGCAATCGGGCACGAAATCGGTGGAGGGGCGGTAGGGCGCGGCGATCTCCACCTTTTCCTTTTGCAGATCGAAGGGCACGCCGATCACCACCGGCACATTCTCGGTCCGGGCGATGTGGAACGCCTCGCGCGTGCAATCGTGCAGCCGGCGGGTGGAGTGGATCGGGACGTAACGCGCGCCGGTGGCGGTGACGATCGGGCCGAGGTCGATCGACTGGTTGTACCAGCCGCCATGGATCGGGCTTTCGCCGGCGAAGATCACCAGCGGGATACGCGCCTGCACCGCCGTCGCCAGCGCGGTGGAGATCTGCGTCACCCCCGGCCCGCACGTCACCGAGGCCACGCCCACACGGTCGGCCACCCGCGAATAGGCCGAGGCCATGGCCACCGCGGCATGTTCGTGGCGCACGTTGATCGTGCGCGTGCCCTCGGCCTCGGCATAGGCGGCCTCCCAATACATGTTGCCGTCACCTGTCAGGACAAAAACCGTGTCCACCCCCTCGGAAACGAAAGCCTCGGCCAGAATCCGATACGCCGGCTTACCCATCTGCGTCCCTCCAGTTAATTCCACTATTTGAGAGAAACTGCCCTCTGTTGCCGGCTTCTCCCGTCGGATCGTGCTAGCATGTGAATTTATTCTTGACAAGTCAGGCAGCCTGCGGCGACCTGTCACCGACAAGAAAAGCCGCAGCGCCGGAATCTTCCATCATGTGGAATTTTCGCCGCAGGAGGAGCGCGGCGCGGGCTGCGGCATCATCCGGCTAGGCCGCGCGGCCTGGCGTCGGGGCGCCTGTGGGGCGCCAAAGATGCGCCGGCGCGCCCGAGGCGTGCCCCGAGGCGTGCCGCGCACGGGAGGACGAATGACGCAGGCCAGCAAGACCACGCAAACGCCGCCGGCGGCTTCGCCGGCCAAGGCGCGGGTGGATGAGGGCGGGCGCGGCCCCGCGACGGCGGCCGGCTGGACAGCCCCGCCCGCTGCCGCCGACGGGCGCATCGGCCGCCGCACCCCCGACACGATCCCGCGCGGCTTTCGCAATCTGTTGTCGCTGCACGATTTCGAACGCGCCGCCCGGCGGCACCTTCCGCGCCCGCTTTACGCCTATGTCAGCGGCGGCGTGGAAGAGGGGCGCTCGATCCGCAACGCCACCGATGCCTATGATGACCATGTGCTGCTGCCACGCTTCTGCACCCCGGTCGCGGGCGCAAGCGCCGCCACACGGGTGCTGGACGAGGATTGGCAGGCGCCCTTCGCCATCGCGCCCATGGGCATCGCCGCGATGATGGGCTACCGCGCCGATCTGGCGCTGGCCGGGGCCGCGCGGGAAGCGGGCATCCCGATGGTGATCTCGGGCTCTTCCCTGATCCCGCTGGAAGAGATCATGCAGGTCTATCCGCGCGCATGGTTTCAGGCCTATGTTCCGCCCGACGAGCCGCGGCTGCGCGCGCTTCTGGAACGCGCGCGCGCCGCGGGCGTGCAGACCCTCGTCATCACCATCGACAGCCCGGTGGGATCGAACCGGGAAAACAACATCCGGGCGGGGTTTTCCTCGCCCCTGCGGCCCTCGCTGCGGCTGGCGTGGGACGGGATCACCCGGCCGCGTTGGCTCTTGCAGACTTTCCTGCCGACGCTCTGGCGCCACGGCATCCCGCATTTCGAAAACCTCTATGCCGAACGCGGGGTGCCGATCATCGCGCGCCATGTGCAGCGCGAATTCGGCGGGCGGGCGCATTTTTCGTGGGATCATCTGGCCCATATCCGCCGGCTCTGGCCCGGGCGGCTGGTGGTCAAGGGCATCCTGCATCCCGGCGATGCCCGCCGCGCGGTGGCCACCGGCGCCGATGCCATCGGCGTGTCGAACCACGGCGGGCGGCAACTTGACGGCACGGTGGCGCCGCTGCATGTGCTGCCCCATATCCGCGAGGCCCTGCCCGACACGCCGATCCTGCTCGACGGGGCGATCCGGCGCGGCACGCAAGCGGTCAAGGCGCTGGCGCTGGGGGCCGATCTGGTGCTCGTGGGCCGGCCCTTCAACTATGCCGCAGCCCTCGGCCGTCAGCCGGGGGTGGACTGGGCGATTTCGATCCTGAAGGGCGAGATCACGCGCACGCTGGCGCAGGTGGGCCTGCGCCGGATCGACGAACTGTCACCCGACATCCTTCTGCCGCGCGGGCCGATCCCGCCCGGCGCCATTCCCAGCGACGGAGGCCAAGATGCTTCAGACCAGCCCGCAGACCATCTCTGACCGCATCGCCGCCGAGATCGCCGAGATCGGCGCCGGCGGCCCCGGCGACAGCGCCGACCGTGCCTTTGCCCGCGCCTGCCTCGATTACCTCACCTGTGCGCTGATGGGCGCCCATCTGCCGGTGACCGAGGCCACGCGGCGCCATTTCGCCGCCCTCGACGGGGGCGGGCGGGCCACGCTTTTCGGCAGGCAGGCGCAGCTTTCGCCCGCCGCCGCCGCCTTCGTCAACGCCACCGCCGCCCATGGGCTCGATTTCGACGATGGCCACACCCAGGCCGGCGGGCACCCCGGCGTTGCGGTCTTTCCCGCCGTCTTCGCCATGGCCGAGCATCTGCGCGCCGAACCTGCGCAGATCATCCGCGCCGTGGTCGCGGGCTATCAGGGCATGGTCCGGGTGGCGCGGATGATGCACCCCCATTCGGCCCAGACCGGCTGGCACAACACCGCCGTTGCCGGCACGTTCGGCGCCACCGCGGCGGTGGCGGTGCTGCACCGGATGCCCGCCGAGAAGATCGCCCATGCCTTCGGGCTTGCCGGCAGTTTCGCCGGTGGACTGCTGGAGTTTCTGGCCGACGGCCCCGACAGCAAGCGGCTGCATCCCGGCATGGCCGCGCGCGACGGCATCGCCTGCGCGGGCCTCGCGCAGGAGGGGCTGACCGGGCCGGCGCAGGTGTTCGAGGGCCGCCACGGCATCTTCAACGCCTTCATCGCCGGGGCCGGCAAGCCCGAGTCGCTCGACACGCCGGGGCTGGGGATCGAGGGGGCCTATTTCAAGCTCTACCCCTGCTGCCGGCATTACCACGCCGCCATCGACGGCCTGCTCGACCTGCGCGCCCGGATTGCCGATCCCATGGCCCAGATCGAGAAGGTGACGCTGGGCCTTTATGGCGTCGCGGTGCGCGGGCACGATCACAAGCGCGCCGAGACGCTGCTCTCGGCGCAGATGAGCGCGCCCATCGCCGCCGGCCTCGCGCTGGTGGATGGCGCGGTGGCGGTGGGCGGCTTTCAGCCCGACAGCCTGCGCCGCGCGGAGCTGGAGCGCATGGTCGACCGTGTCGAGACGCTGGTAGACGAGACCTGCCAGGCCGAATATCCCGGCTGCCGCTCGGCCCATGTGGCACTCGATCTGGCCGACGGACGGCGGCTGGAGCAGCGCGTGCGCGACCCGCGGGGAGAGGGCGCCAACCCGCTGTCGGATGCCGATCTGGACGCGAAATTCATGGCCAATTGCAGCCCGATCCTCGGCGAGGGGCGGGCCGAGGAGGCACGCCGCCTGATCCACGATTTCCGCGCCACGCCCGATGCGCTGACGCGCCTGATCGCCCTGATCTCGCCGCCGGCCTGAACCAGCCCCAAACGATTGAAGACGGAGACAAGAATGACCCTGAAGATCGCCTTTATCGGCTATGGCGAGGTCGGCCAGATCTGGGGCGGCGATTTGCGCGCCGCCGGCGCCGAGGTCGCGAGCTACGACATCATCTTCGGCACGCCGGAGGCGGAAGAACGCATCGCGCGGGCCGCCGATATCGGGCTGCGTATCGCTGCCTCGGCAGCCGATGCCGCCACCGGCGCCGATGTGGTGATCTCGGCCGTGACCGCCGATCAGGCCCGCGCCGTGGCCGATGAGGCCGCGGGTTACCTGAAGCCGGGACAGCGGTTTTTCTGCATCAATTCCGCCGCACCCGGCACCAAGATCGCCTCGGCCGAGGTGATCGCCCCTACCGGCGCGGATTTCGTCGAGGGTGCGGTGATGGCCACGGTGCCCGGCAAGGGGCCCAAGCGGCGGCTCGGCGCACCGATTCTGGGCGGTGGTGCGGCGGCCCCGGCGCTTGCCTCGGCGCTCAACCCGCTGGGCATGAACATCACCCCGGTCGAAGGGCCCACCGGCCGCGCCTCGGCGATGAAGCTCTGCCGGTCGATCATGATCAAGGGGCTGGAGGCGATGCTGATCCAGTGCCGCGACAGCGCCCGCCACTGGGATGTGGAGGACGAGGTTTTCGCCAGCCTCGCGCGCAGCTATCCGGGCATGGACTGGCCCGACATGGCCGAGCGGATGCGCGGGCGGGTCGAACTGCACGGCCGCCGCCGCAGCGCCGAGATGCGCGAGGCCGCCGCGATGACCGGCGCGATAGGGCTCGGCGACAGCCTGTGCCACGGCATCGCCGATGTGCAGGCGGCCTTCGCCCGCAAGCGCTGAGGCGGGCGCGATGACGCCTGCGCCCGAGACCTGCGGCACGCCCGAGGCGCTGGAACGGCTGATGGCCGACCGGGTGGAGGAGACGCTGGCGCGCATCGCCGCGCGCGAGCCCGGGCTTCAGGCCCTGCTGGATGAACCCGGCCGGCCCGCGCGCCTGCACCGCGAGGCCGCGCAGGTCGCCCGCGCCTGGCCCGATCCGGCCAGCCGCCCACCGCTCTGGGG
>SKUV01000016.1 GCA_007129775.1 Paracoccaceae bacterium
ACCGAGGTGGCCCCGCCACCCGCGCCCGTGGCGCAGCCGCGCGCGCCCGCGGTCTTTACCCTGCGCCGCGTGGTGGCGGGGCCCTCGGCCTATCTGTCGCGCGCGGAGGTGGAGCAGGTGGCCGCCGCCCTGCAGGGCGCGCGCCTTTCGGCCGCCGATACCGGCATCGTCGTCACGGCCTTCGACGCGCTTTACGATGCGCGCGGCATCGCCCTTGCCCAGACGCTCGTGCGCCGGATTGATCCGGCCAGCGGCACGGTGGAGATCGAATTCTTCGAGGCCCGTGTCGGCCGGATCGTGAGCCAGGGCAGGCTTGCCGCGCCCGAGGTCTATGCTGCCCGTATCGGCCTTGTCTCGGGCGATCTGGCCGACAACCGGGTGATCGAGCGCAACCTGCAGCGGCTGGCGATTCTGACCGGCGTCGTGGGCGACGCCCGCTTTCAGCCCGGCGCCGTGGTCGGCCAGACCGATCTGCTGGTGGTGTTCGAGGAACCGCCGCGCTTTACCCGCAGCCTGACGCTCGACAATCACGGCTCGCGCAGCACCGGACGGTATCGGCTGTCCTTCGGCTTCACCGACCGCTCGGCAACCGGCAACCTCGATGTGCTCGCGCTGGGTCTGACGCTGTCGGAGGGCGCGCGCAGCCTCAATGCCAGCTATTCCCGCCCGATCAACGCCGCCGGCCTGTCGGCCTATGGCAGCCTGACAGGCGAATGGTCGCGCACCGTGACCGGGCCGGACGTGCGCGGCTACAGCTATGGCGCCGAGGCCGGCCTGTCGCATCTGGCGCTGGCCGATGCCGACGGAACCCTGTCGCTGCGCGCCGCCGCCATCGCCTTTGGCGAGCGCAAGCGCACCGCCGGGGTGGTCACGACCGATCAGCGCGGCGCCGGGGCGCTTTTCGGTGCGACGGTGACACGCGCCGGCGAACGGCTGAGCCTGAGCTACGACCAGACGCTGCGGATCGTGCGCTGGCGCGACGCGGTGCTGGGCGGCGGAAGCCGGACGACGGCGATCCTCGCCGGGGATCTGTCGCTGTCGGCGCCGCTGTCGGAGGATCTGGCCGCGTCGATGCGGGCCGGCTGGCAGCGGGTGATCGGACGCGACAACCCGGCGCAATTCCGCTCGTCGCTCAGCTCGCCCAGCCGGGTGCGCGGCTATCCTTCGGGGCTGTCGTCGGGCGATCATTACCTCTTTGGCAGTGTGCAGGTGCAGGCACGCCGCCCGCTGGCCGGGGGCTCCGCGCAGATGGAGCTTTTCCCCTTTGCCTTTGTCGATGCCGGCCGCGGCTGGGACCGCGTCGGCGGGGTGACGACGCGGCAGGATGTGCTTCTGTCTGCAGGGCTGGGGGCGCAGATGCGCATCGGGCGCAACGGGTTCGGCGACATTTCCATCGCCCGCCCGCTGCGCAATGCGAACGGTTTTTCCAAATCCGGACAATGGCAGATCAATGCCCAGTTCGGGATGACATTCTGACGGACGGTTTGAACGAAGGAGCGGGATCATGGGGCGTATCGGACGGAACTGGACCCGATCGCGCGGGCGCGCGACCCGTTTGAACGCCCTGACGTCGCGACGCCGCAAGGACAAGCAGAGCATAGAGGCCTTTTTTGCGGCCTTTGCTTCCCCGTCGTCGCAGGCCCCGAACCAGGCCCCGAACCAGGCCCCGAACCAGGCCCCGAACCAGGCCCCGAACCAAACCCCGAACCAGGCCCCGGCTCCTGCGCAGCCGCGCCGCCCGCAGACGCGGCTGCGCACCGGGCTTGCGCGGCTCATGGGCACGGCCTCTACGCTGCTTCTGGCGCAGGCGCTGCCCGGGCATGGCGAGGTCGTGGCCGACGGGCGCACGCTGACCAGCGTCACCAGCGCGGGCAACGTCACGGATGTGCATACCGGCACGGTCTCGGCCGGGCATGGCGTCAACACCTTCTCCAGCTTCAGCACCGCCGCCGGCAGCACCACGAATATCCATGTGCCCGCGGGCGCGCAGGGTACCGTCAATATTGTCAACGGCGCGCAAAGCGTGATTCAGGGCGCGGTCAATTCGGTCTCCGGCGGGGCGGTTGGCGGGGATATGTATTTCGCCAATTCCCGCGGCGTGGTGATCGGGCCGGATGGCGCCATCCATGCCGGCAGCGTCAGCCTGTCGACGCCGACGCAGGCGTTCGTTCAGGGCTTCGTCGGGCCGGGCGGACAGGTCAGCGCGTCCCATGTGGACCAGCTTCTGCGGGGCGAGGCGCCGCAGGCCGATGATGCCGATGTCACCGTTTCGGGCCGGGTGCAGGGCGCGCGCGGTGTCACCATCCGCGCCGGGCGCGATATCGCCATCAGCGGCGAGGTGCGCGCCGGCGACCGCGCGGCGGTCATGGGCGCGGCCGTGAACACAGGGCGGGTGACGCTCGATGCAGGGCGCAACATCACCGTCGCCCCGGGCGGCCGGGTCAGCGGTGCCGCAGGTGCCGACGGCGGCAATCTGCATCTGCGCGCGGGCGGGGACATCCGGGTCGAAGGCGGCGCCGTCATGCTGGCCGAGGGCGAGGGCGCGGGCCATGGCGGCGTCATCGACGTATTCGCGCAGAATGCCGCCTATCTGGATCTCGGCGGGCGCGTGTCGGTCGCGGCCCATGGCACGGGCGACGGTGGCTTTGTCGAATATTCCGCGCAGAACCGGGTTGAGGTCTATGGCCAGTTGCAGGCCTTTTCGGTTGGTGGCAGCGGCGGGCGCATCTTCATCGACCCTGATGAAGAGGTGATCCTCGGCTCTCAATTCTCGGATGGCGCAGAGATCGAGGTGCTCGCGCTCAACCGCATCATCGTGCTGGCGAATGCGGTGCTTTCGACCCGCCGGATCGCCGATCTGGAGGGCGGATCGCACCTGCTCGATGCCTCGGTCGGCAGCAGCGGCGCGCTGAAACTCACCGCCCCGAATATCGAGGTGCGCCAGGGCGCGCAGCTTCTTGCCTTCGGGACGGATGGCCATGCGGATGGCGATATCACCCTGTCGGCCCGGCGGATCGACCCGGACGGCCACGGCACTGCGGTTCTTCCGGCCTCCAGCACGTCGATCACGATCGACCGCGCCTATATCCACGGCGGCACGGTGACGATTCTGGCCGAAACGCTGAAGGACAATACGGTCGATGCCGAAAGCGCGATCAACGATTATGTCGCGGGGCTGAACACCGGCGGCGCACCGGCGGCAATCACCGACAAGCTGGTGGAACTGGGCGAGATGGCGGCCTCGCGCACGCAGGCCGTGCTGGATGCGGTGAATTATGAAAACTGGCCGTCCTATCTGAATGCGCGGGCCGAAGTGGGGATCGACCGTTCGGTGATCCTGGGCACCGGGGCGGTGGTGATCGACAGTATCGCGACCGCAAGGGTGAATATCACGCCAGAGACCGGCGGCATGGCGCTGGTGGTCGCGGCGAGTGTGACCAACGCGCGCACCATCGTCACCGACAGCCGCATCGCCGGGCGCGACCGCGTGACGATCAATTCCACGACCGATGTCATGCACAACCTGCGCGCCGAAGGCGTGCAGGGCGGCGAGGGCAGTCTGGGCCTGAACATCGCGCTGGCCGCATCGCTGCGGATGGGCGAGGCGCTGACCATCGTCACCGGGCGCCCGCTGCCGTCGCAATTCCCCGCCGGTGTGGATACCTATTCGACCGAGGTGATCGAGGCCGGCAAAGCCATCCAGATCGGGGCCGAGAATGTCACCGATGTTCGGGTGACGGCGGATACCAAGCTCGGTCCGAACGGGCGCGGCGCCTCTATCGTGCTGTCGCTGGATGATCGCGCCGCGACAACGGCGGTGGGCGGCGAGATGATGACGCTGAGCGGCGATGTCGAGATTACCGCGCGCAACCGCTATGCCCGCACCCATGTCGATGCCCGCGTCACCGGCGGCGACCTTGCGGCGGATGATGCGCCCGAAGACACGACGCCGCCCGCCGATGACGCAGATGCGACAGAGGCGGTTCTTGCGCCGGTGCTGACCGCCGTTTCCGTGCAGGCGCAGGATCAGTCGGGTGTCGGGTCTGCCGCAGGTATCGCCACCAAGGATGACAGCGGCAACGCCCAGCTTGGCAATGCCTTCGCGCTGTCGCTGGCGCTGTCCAACCACAATGCCGAGGCGACGGTGCTGGCGAGCGAGCCGTTGCCGGCTTACCTGCACCCGGTTGTCGCGGGCCGCCGCACCATCACGCGCCGGGGGCTACGGGTCGGGCTGGTGCCTGATTGGCGGTTCTTGTCGATCTTCGGAACGGATCTCGCCACACCGGTCGATTTCGTCACCGGCCCGATCGAGCTGTCGGCCGAGGGCACGCGGGTCATTGCCGAAAATGTGCTTGTCAACGTTCGCCAGACCGCGCTGACAGCGGCTGGCGCCGCGCCCGAGCCGGGCGAGGCCGCAGGGGATGATCCGGCGGCCAAGAATACCGCGCTTTTCTCGATCAGCTTCGCCGATTGGGATCTGGATGCGACGGTGCAGCTTGGCTCCTCGACTTCGGGATTTCTGTTCACCAATATCATCGTGCCGACCGCGATTACCGTCGAGGCGCGCAACGTCGCGGTGGATTATGCCGACCGCGACGCGCTGGACGATGCGCATGCGCTGTATTCGGGCGCACGTCAGGCCGCCGCGCCGCGCGATGATGGCGATGCCGATGCGCTGAGCGCGCTGGCGGATGCGGCCGATGAGGCCACCGGCGCGGATGATGCGGCCGCCGAAGAAAACGGCGATGCCGGTTCGAATGGCAATGGTGACGCCGGGTCGAACGGCGAAAGCAACGGCAATGGCGACAGCGACGGCGGCGAAAACGGCGAAAGCGAGAACGGCGACGGGGATGAAGACGATGACACCCCCAACCCCGGCGGGCTGATCGGCGCATGGTCTGACGGCGAAGGCGTGCTGTTCGAGCGCGAGGGCGGCGGCACGCTGGCCCTGTCATCGGCGCAGACCTTTGCGGCGGGCGAGAAACTGGGCGCGGGCCTTTCGCTCGCCCGGCTGACGGGCGACCAGAACGCGACCGTGATTGCGCGGAACTACACGCAACTTGGTGAATCTGCGTTTAATCGCGACGATGGGCCGACCCTGACGCAAGAAGAACTTGCCGCGCTGACCACGGTGACGGTTCAGGCGGTGCAGACGGGCGCATGGGGCGCATCGGCGGGGCAGCCGGGGCAGGGCACCGGCGCGACCGAGGGCGGCAGCTATGGCGCGGCCATCGGCTGGGTGAATATCGAAGCCAACAGCCGCGCGATCCTCGAACAGAATGCGGGACTGTTCAACGCCGGCGACGCGACCCTGCGCGCCGCCGACAGTCGGCTTGTCTGGTCGGATGCGCGGGCGCATGGGGTGGCTTCGGGCAATTCCTTCAGCGGCGCGCTTTCGGTGGTGCAGCGCCGTGACACGACCGAGGCGCTGGTGGCGCATGGCGCGTCGCTTCAGACTCGCGGCACCCTGCGCATCGCGGCCGAGAATTCGGGCGATACCGTCACCGTGGTGTCCGCCGCGGCCATGGGGCGCCGGGCGGTGGGTATCGGCATTGCGCTGACCTTTGCCGACCGCACGACCCGCGCGGCGATGCTGGCACGCGGTGAATACCCGGAATACTCCACCTTCAACAGTCAGGAAGCCGAACTGGGCGGGCTGGAAATCATCGCCAGCGCGACCGGCAATGTCATCACCGGCGGCCGCACCGTTGCGGGGATCGAGGAAGAAGAGGCGAACGGTGCCCCCGATACGCCCGCGCCCGATACGCCAGACCCCGAAACGCCAGACCCCGAAACGCCAGACCCGGAAACGCCGGAAGGGGAAACGCCGGAAGGGGAAACGCCCGCCGCCGATGATGACGCGCCGACCGTGCTCGATTCCGAGCAACTGGGTGATGATGCGGGGCGCGTGGCCGAGGCGGTGGACAGCAGCAATCCCTTTGGCGGCGGTGGCGGCGGCGATGATGGCGCGGCCTTTGCCTTTGCCGGCGATTTCGGCGCCGTTTTCGCCAATGTCGTCACCGAAGCGACGATTTCGGACCATGTGGTCGAAGGCTCTGACAACATCCGTGGCATCAACATCGCCCATGCCGGGCATTTCGACATGCGCGCCGAAACGCGCATCAATTATGGCCAGTCCAGCGCCGTGACGGCCGTGGCCACCGGCGGGATCGGCATTTCCGGCAGCTTCGGTCTGACGGCCATTGACCACACGACCGCTGCGCGCGTCATCGACAGCACCATCACCTTCCGGGCGCAGACGCCCGACGAAATCAAGCTGGGCTTCGACCCGGATGCCGACAAGGACGAGGACGGCGTCAAGCTCTTGCCGCTGACCATCGCCTCGATCGATGAAAGCCGGTTTGACCTGTTGGTGGATGGCCGCACCGGCCGCCCGGACGGCGGCTGGGCGATTTCCATCGCCGCCAGTTTCGCGCGCTTCGCCTCGACGACCCGGACGGAATTGCAAAACAGCTCCATCCTCACGGGCCGGGGGGTCAGCTGGAATGAGCTCAATCTGGGGGAATCGGGCTGCGCCGATGGCTTCTGCTTCGTCGAGGGTCTGCCGCAGATCGATGGGCGCAGCTATACGATATCGTCGCTGTCCGACCCGACGCTGACGATC
>SKUV01000193.1 GCA_007129775.1 Paracoccaceae bacterium
ACAGGAGGTTCACATTACTTCGCCGAAAGACGCGATCGAGAATGGCATCGCGCTCGTACCTGAAGATCGACATGTACAGGGTTTGTTCGAAACGAAGAGCATTGCAGACAATCTCGTTGCATCAATTCTTGAACGTATTACCCGACGCACACTAATTGACCGGGAGAAGTCAGACGAGACGGCGCAGCAATGGTTCAGAAATCTTCGGATCAAGGCCACATCTCCTGATATTGAAGTTCGAACTTTATCGGGGGGGAATCAGCAGCGGGTCGTTATCGGGAAGTGGCTCGCCTCACAGCCGAAGCTTCTCATTCTTGATGGTCCCACCGTCGGTATCGACATAGCGTCCAAGTCTTCGATTCATGAAATGGTCCATACCCTGGCTGAACAGGGAATGGCTATCATCATCATTTCCGATGAAATAGCGGAGGTATATAAGAACAGCACCCGGTTAATAGTTATGCGAGAGGGGGAGTTTATCCACGAGTCAAGGCGAGAAGATATCGATCAGGATGTAATCAGAAATCTGATCGAGACCGGCCAACTGGGAGCGACAGCATGAAACGGAAGACTTCGGAGCTCGCATACTTACTGAAACGGCAGGAAATTGTCCTTTTCGGGATCCTCGCTGCGTACATGGTATTCGTGGGTCTCGTAAATCCGGCGTTTTTCCGCCTTGACAGTATGTTCGCCATTATTCGGAACAGCGCAGGAATGATGATTCTTGCCATGGGTGCGATGATTGTACTCGCGTCGGGTGGGATCGACGTTTCGTTCACGGCTATTGCGATCTTCGGTGGTTACGCTACCGTCCGAATCATGATCTGGACAGGAATCGATAATATTCTACTCGCGTTCGCAATGTCCGGGGCAATCGGGATACTACTTGGTGCGGTGAATGCGTTTTTCATACACAGGTTCAAGCTCCAGACACTGATCGTAACACTGGGAACGCAGACGATTTTTGTTGGTCTTATGACTCTCGTATTTGGTACCGCGTTTATCCCTGTTGGACAAATGCCGAGCTCCATCGTCTGGTTCGGTACCGAGTCAGTGTTTAGCGTTTTACTGTCCACCGGACGAACGGCGCGACTAACCTGGTTCGTTGTCCCAGTCGTACTCATTGTCGTAATGACCTGGTTCATATTAAATCGCACTCTGCTCGGTAGAAGTATCTATGCGATGGGTAGCAGTACTCATGCGGCCGAACGTATCGGCCTTCCATTATGGAAGATTCGCACGTTCATCTATTGCTATGTCGGAATGCTGTCGGGTTTCATGGGAATCGTATATACGGCACATGTGCGCTCGCTGAATCCTATCTCACTGGTCGGACAGGAGTTGTTTGTAATTACGGCTGTTGTGCTCGGGGGAGCAAAACTGACCGGTGGTGTCGGAACGGTCTCGGGAACTGTTTTAGGAGTTCTTATCGTTTCGGTTCTGCAGATGACACTCGTGCTAATCGGTCTTTCTGCATCCTGGATGCGTTTGTTCATTGGTACGATTCTGCTAGTGAGTGTTGCAACGATGGCCATCCGATCGAAGCGCGCGAATGAGCAGAATCTTGTATTTACGGTTGAATGAGATCGGATATGGAAACACAAAGAATTAACATTTCGAAGATTATGCTCCTCGTGACTCTCTTTCTCATTGCGAATGTCGTAGTTGCCATATTGTTTGGTGGACGGTTCTACAATGTTCGAAATATGACTTCCATGGGGTTTCAGATCGGAGAGTTTGCGTTCCTCTGCATGGCAATGGCGTTGGCAATGCTTACCGGCGGTATAGATTTGTCTGTCGTTGCAAACATGAATTTAGCGGGTGTTCTTGCCGGTTTCGTGTTGACGAACGACGCCCTTGTCGCAAGTATCGGCCCGAGCGGAACAGTTCTGTTAGCCGTAGTTGTCGCGCTTGTTTCCGGATTAACGGCTGGGATTTTCAACGGATTTCTCATTGCAAAGATCGGGATTCACTCCGTTCTCGCAACAATAGGTACCATGATGTTCTTTGCCGGAATCGGAATGGTACTGACCGGTGGCCGTGGGGTTGTGGGTTTTCCGACAGAGTTTGCGTTTATTGGAAATGGAAGTGTCGCCGGGTTTCCGTTTCCGTTTCTGCTCATGATCGTGGCGTTTCTTATTGTCGGTTTTTTTCTAAATCGGTCGAATTGGGGAAAGAGCCTCTACCTGTTCGGTTCAAACTCAGTAGCGTCGCGTTTCTCGGGCATTCGAAATCAGAAAACCATACTGATAACGTATGCGATTGGTGGATTGTTATGTGCCTTCAGTGCGCTCATTCTTATTTCTCGCAGTAACTCTGCACGAATCGGGTTCGGAGAATCCTATCTCTTGCAGGCTGTTGTTGTGTCCGTAATGGGTACCATGGATCCAAAGGGAGGATCAGGCCGGTTCTCCGGGATCTTCATATCGGTTCTGTTGCTCCAGCTTCTGTCAAGCGCGTTTACTCGTCTCGGCGTGACACCTTTCGCAAGAGGGCTGGTGTACGGCTCCATTCTATTGTTGATCATTATTGCGTACGAGTTACTTTCAGGGCGTGAAGTTCTTATGCCTGTGCTTCGAAAAGCACAGATTTCCGACGGTACAGGCGGATCATGACCGCTTTGGTTGTGTTAATCAGGAGAGATACACATGCAGCGAATAATCAATAATCCCGACAACGTCGTAGACGATATGCTAAAAGGGTTCGTGAAGGCTCATCCGGATGTAGTTACTACGACCGACCATCCGCGAGTTCTGCGATACTGCGGGCAATCTCGGGATGGAAAAGTGGGAATCGTTACCGGCGGAGGTTCTGGCCATAAACCTGCGTTCATCGGTTACATCGGGAAAAACATGGTCGATGCAGTTGCAGTTGGTGAGATCTTCTCGTCTCCCACTGCAGGAGCATTCCTCTCGGCAATCAAGGCTGCTGACTCTGGGGCTGGTGTGGCTTGCCTGTACGGAAACTACGCCGGCGATAACATGAACGTAGCAATGGCTGTTGAAGATGCCGCAGATGAGGGGATCACGGTAAAAACGGTCGTGGCAAACGACGATGTGCCTTCAGCTCCGATCACTGAACGCGAAAAACGACGTGGGGTGGCCGGTGAAGTTCTTATGTGGAAAGTTGGTGGGGCTAAAGCAGCACAAGGAGCGCCTCTTGACGATGTAATTGCGGCGGCGCAGAAAGCTATCGATAATACTCGGAGTGTCGGCATCGGTCTCACGCCATGCACCATCCCGGCAGTAGGCAAACCGAACTTCTCAATTGAATCCGGGAAAATGGAAGTCGGTATTGGACATCATGGTGAACCAGGAATGAAGGTGACCGATCTGGCTACTGCAGACGAAATGGCTGACATGAGTCTGGATATCATTCTGTCGGACTATGCGATCGAGAAGAACGATGAGGTCGTTGTTCTCGTGTCGGGTCTTGGCGCCACTCCAGTGATGGAGCTGTATATATTCTTCAACAGGATCGCTGAGCGGCTTGGTGACAAGGGCATAGTCATTCACAAACCATATGTAGGTAACTACTTCACTTCGCTGGAGATGATGGGGGTTACGCTCACGGTCATGAAACTTGACGAAGAGCTTCGCGAGCTTATGGACATGGATGCGTATAGCATGGGGCTGCGGCAGATGGAGGTCTGACCAATGAAGATACTTCGCGAGCAGAGTTCCAGCTCAATAGTCGATGGAATTATCGGACGGATTATCGAGAACAAAGAGTATCTCAGTGAGATTGATGGTGCCATCGGAGACGGCGATCATGGGATCAATATGTCGAAGGGAATGCATCTCGCACGCGAGGCTTTGAATGACGCGGATACAGGTCTGTCGGCTGCGTTTACGACTTTAGGTAAGACACTGGTAAACGAGATTGGAGGTTCCATGGGGCCTCTGTACGGTGGTTTTTTTCGGGCGTTCGGACGTTCGATTAAAGGAGTGCAGACTATCGCGCCTGAAGAGTTCGCCTCCATGCTTCAAGACGGATACGAGTCGGTTACACGTTTAGGAAATGCGAAAGTTGGTGATAAAACGATTGTTGATACGCTTGAGCCTGCCGTTCAGGCTTTTGCGCATGAGGTGCGCGAATCCGGCGATTTCGAGAAAGCACTAGTGGCAATGGCTCATGCAGCCGAAGAAGGTAAAAATTCGACCAAGGATCTGGTTGCGAAGATTGGACGCGCGTCTCGCCTTGGTGAACGGTCTCGCGGCGTTCTGGATGCTGGTGCAACTTCATGCTGGCTGATCCTCGACGAGTTGTCCGAGAGAGCGCAAGAACTTCTTGTTGACGAATGAGACGGGAGGAGACCGTTGATAGTAAGTCTCGGTGTACACATTCTGGACGTCCTCGGTCGATATGTAACAGACATTCCTTACGGACAAAACCTTGCTATTCTAGATGAGATTCGCATGACGGTGGCCGGTACCGCTGCCGGTACAAGCGTTGATCTGGCGAAACTGGGAAATGAAGTCGTTGCTATCGGGGCTGTAGGGAACGACGAAGCAGGTACCTTTGTGATAGATACCATGAATCGATATGGAATCGATACAGCGTGTTTAGTACGAAAGCATTCTGTGCAGACATCCGCCAGTATGTTGCCAATTCGACCAAACGGTGAGCGCCCTGCGTTACACGTTCTTGGAGCGAATGCGGAGTTCGCACTGGACGACGTTCCCATGACACGTATCGCACAAGCTGATCATGTTCACCTCGGTGGAACGTTCGTTATGCCTAAGTTTGACGGTGAACCGTCTGCAGTTGTCCTTGAACACGCGAAGAAGAACGGTGCTACAACGTCACTTGATATGCTCGCGATTCCCCGTGAAGATATGGTTAGCGTTTTAAAGCCGGTGCTTCCCTACGTTGACTTCTTTATGCCCGGGCTCGACGAGGCTGCAATGATTTCCGGCTTCTCGAACAGAGCTGATATCGTTTCGTTTTTTCTGGATCTGGGCGCTTCGCATACCGTGTTCACTATGGGCGCAGACGGGTGCAGCATCGCTGGATCGGGAATGCCAGAGATTCGAGTGCCCGCGTACAAAGCCAACGTCGTGGACTCAACCGGTTGTGGTGACGCGTTCTGTGCCGGATTCATCACTGGGCTGCAGAAGGGTTGGGATTTGGTGGAATGCGCGCGACTGGGAGCAGCTTCGGGCGCATTGGTCGTCTCCGGCTTGGGATCCGACGCCGGAATCGTTGACTTTGATTCTACACTGTCTTTTATGCGGACCGCCGAAATGCTTCCGATGAGTTAGGCGAGCGTCGTTCGAATATCAGGACCGAACGCAACTTTGAGCCGTCCTCTACCGATACAACAGAAACCCGAATCGGATATCCAGACCCCGCGACGACCGACCGAACTCATTTCGAATCGTGTTCCAACCCACGCCGACTCTACCGGTTATATCGCCACCTCCCCAGTAGCTGATTCCGCAGCCAAGCGGTATTGCCAGGCTGACAGCCCAACCTTCCAGGAACTTGAACAGTAGATCCGTGTATATACTGTCAATCTCAGCTTGCGCGAAGGGCGTGAGCAGCAAACTGCGTGTAGTCACATACCGGGTATCCGCTTCGGCAAAATTGAATACCTGTACACTACCGTATTCTCCGTCCGTACCGAGTTGCGAGAGGCGATCTTCATCGAAAACGCCATCTATCTGTAGATCGTGTATCGCTACCCCGATCTGAGTGACCAACGGAAGCTGCAACGGTGCATATGCACTAATGGCAAAAGTAGGAGAAATGGCGATCACCGACTGTTCAGCATCACGGTCAAACTCGGGATGGCTGTCGGCAATGTTTGTGTCGGATAAGCGATACCGGACACCGGAATATTGCAGCGCCATATCGATAAGAAAATGCTGTGCCAGATCGGTCGGCCAGTTGTCGATACGGTCGTTCAGAACGATTGGCATTCCCAGATGTGCGTTTACCGGATTATAAAAGCCGCTTGTTCCGTCAATGTAGAGGACGGGCTGTGGTGTCTGCTGGCGATAGGAGTCGACGGGTTCGCGGTCGGGGTTTGTCCAGAAACAGTGATTACGCCGTAACGAAACGAACGTCTTCTGAATGATTTCCGGCGGATCATTCCGGGAGATAATATCTGCGTCCTGCCCATAAACAGCCGAAAGCGACATTGCGAGAAATAATAACAACAAGAAACCGGTGCTCGAATCAGGAAGCGTAGAATCCGACGGAATACCGACTACCTCCATGGGATGGTATGGGTTTGATTCTACCTTCTCATAGTTCAATTTCTCGGTTCGACCGGTCCTTGTTCGGCTGCTGTTGCGAAGTCATCCTCTGAGGATGCGACGTTCGCTGCATCGAGCGCGGCCGCGTGTGCTGTCGTCTGTCGCGTCGACCGCGGCGTGTCTGTTTGTTCCATCAGCAACCTGAAGTCTCAGAAGTCTTGCTGAGTTCATTGCCCGTGCAGTATCGCACTGATCGCTGGTGTTGGACTCATGTCAGCCATTTTCTCAGAGAGCAATCTGACGGTCCACTGGCACTGCTATGACGTCTCGCCCGCTGGCTCGTCCGATGGTGGTGGGCGGAGGAACAATGATCATTGACCTGAAGCATCGACGGAAACAGATTGTCGAG
>SKUV01000072.1 GCA_007129775.1 Paracoccaceae bacterium
CGCCGGGCGACTTCGTGACCAGCTTCGCCGCCACGCTGGCCCAGTCGGGGGATGTGGTGGATCAGCAGCGGCTGGACGCCCTGCGCGAGCGCTACGGGCTCGACCGGCCCTTCCTGACGCAATACTGGCTGTGGATCAGCGGCGTGCTGCGGGGCGATTTCGGCGTCTCCTTCGAATGGCAGCAGCCGGTGTCGCAACTGATCTGGGAACGCATGGGCCTGTCGGTCGCGCTGGCGCTGGGCACGCTGATGTTCACATGGGCCGTGGCTCTGCCGCTGGGCATCTATTCGGCGGTGCGCAAATACACCATCTCGGATTATGCGCTGACGACCGTGGGCTTTTTCGGCCTTGCGATGCCGAACTTCCTGCTCGCTCTGGTGATGATGTATATCGCCGTGGTCTATTTCGGCGCCGATGTCTCGGGGCTCTTTTCCGAGGAATACCAGCGCGCGCCCTGGTCCTGGGCGAAATTCGTGGACCTGCTCAAGCATATCTGGCTGCCGATCGCGATTCTGGGGCTGTCCTCGACCGCCAGCCTGATGCGGATCATGCGCGCCAACCTGCTGGACGAGTTGAACAAACCATATGTCACCACCGCCCGCGCCAAGGGCGTGTCGGAGTTCCGCCTGCTGATGAAATACCCCGTGCGGATCGCGCTGAACCCGTTCGTGTCGACCATCGGCTGGGCCTTTCCGCAACTGATCTCGGGCGCGGTGATCACGGCCTTCGTGCTGTCGCTGCCCACCGCCGGGCCGCTCTTGCTTCAGGCGCTGCTGTCGCAGGACATGTTCCTTGCCGGCGCCTTCATCCTGCTGCTGTGCTGCCTGTCGATCATCGGGATGCTGGTGTCCGACATCCTGCTCGCGCTCGTGGACCCAAGGATCAGGTATCGCTGATATGACTGCACCCGACACGAATTCCTCCCTTCCGGAAGCCACCGGCCATATTCCGGAGGTGGAGCAATCCTCGCAATGGAAGCTGATGTGGTGGGCCTTCCGCCGCCACCGCGTCGCGGTGCTCGGCGGGGTGATCGTGCTGACGCTCTATTTCGTCGCCGCCTTCGCAGAGTTTCTCGCGCCCTTCGCGCCGCAAAGCACCAGTTCGCAGAATGTGTATCATCCGCCGCAGATGCCGCGCCTGTTCTATGACACCGCCGAGGACGGCAGCGGTTTCGGGCTGCATGTGCGCGCCTTCACGCGCGAACGCGATCCCTTCACACTGCAGACCACCTATGTGCCCAACCCGGACCGCGTGATCTTCATCAGCTTTTTCGCCAAGGGCACGCCCTACCGGCTCTGGGGGTTGATCCCGATGGAGCGCCGGCTGTTCACGGCGACCAATCCGGAAGACCGTTTCTACCTTTTCGGTGCCGACCGGCTGGGGCGTGACATGTACAGCCGGGTGATCTTCGGCACACGGGTGTCGATGACGATCGGCCTTGTGGGGGTGGCGCTGTCGCTCATCCTCGGGGTCACGCTCGGGGGGATATCGGGCTATCTCGGGGGGGTGACGGATGCGGTGATCCAGCGTTTCGTGGAACTGGTGCTCGCGTTGCCAACGATCCCCATCTGGCTGGGGCTGTCGGCCGCGTTACCACAGGATTGGTCACCGCTCACACGATATTTCGCGATCACAGCGATCCTGTCGCTGGTGGGCTGGACGGAACTGGCGCGCGTGGTGCGCGGGCGCTTCCTGGCGCTGCGCAGCGAGGATTTCGTGATCGCGGCGCGGCTCGACGGGGCGACCCGGCGCCGGGTGATCCTGCGGCACATGGCGCCGTCCATGGCGAGCCATATCATCGCCTCGGTCACGCTGGCGATTCCGCTGATGATCATCGCCGAGACGTCGCTGTCGTTCCTCGGGCTCGGGCTGCAGCCGCCGATGGTGTCCTGGGGTGTGCTGCTGCGAGAGGCGCAGAACGTGCAGTCGATCTCGCAGGCGCCGTGGCTGTTCATCCCCGGGGCCGCGGTGGTGGTGGCGGTTCTGGCGCTCAACTTCCTCGGCGACGGCATCCGCGACGCCGCAGACCCCTACAGCGAGGTGCAGACCTCATGACGAAGCCCGTTCTCGAAATCCAGAACCTCGTGACCGAGTTTCCGACCCGCAACGGGATTTTCCGCGCGGTGGACGACGTGTCGCTGACGGTGGAGGCCGGTCGCACCCTCTGCGTGGTCGGCGAAAGCGGATCGGGCAAGAGCGTGACGGCACGCTCGGTGTTGCAGATCGTCGACAACCCGGGCCGGATCGCGCAGGGCAAGATATTGCTGCACCGGCACCATACCGCACGCCGGCAGGGCAACGAGGATGACATCGTCGATCTGGCCGCCCTGCCCCCCCGCGGCCCCGAAATCCGCGCGATCCGGGGCCGCGACGTGGCGATGATCTTTCAGGAACCGATGAGCGCGCTGTCGCCCGTCCACACCATCGGCAACCAGATCGTGGAGGCGATCCGCCTGCACGAGACGATCTCCAAGAAAGACGCCATGGACCGCGCGGTGGAATTGCTGCGTCAGGTGGAAATCCCCACCCCGGAAAAGGCGGTGAAACGCTACACCTTCGAATATTCAGGCGGGATGCGGCAACGTGCGATGATCGCCATGGCCATCGCCTGCAACCCCTCGGTGCTGATCGCGGACGAGCCGACCACCGCGCTCGACGTCACCATTCAGGCCGAGATCATCGACCTGCTGCGCCGGCTCCAGCAAGAAACCGGCATGGCGATGATGTTCATCACCCACGACATGGGCGTGGTCGCCGAAATCGCCGACGAGGTGGCGGTGATGTATCGCGGCAAGGTCGTCGAGCGGGGCGCGCCGCTGCCGATCTTCGAGACCCCGAAAGAGGCCTATACCCAGCGCCTTCTTGGCGCGGTCAAGCAGCTTGACGAGCCCTCGCCCCGGCGGCTGGCGATGCGCGCGGCCAGCCCGCCCGGGGCCACGGCGCTCAAGGTGGAGGGTCTGGCCAAGCATTTCTACCTCTCGGCCGGCGCGCTCGGCCTGCGAAAGGAAACCTTTGTCGCCGTGGACAGCGCGTCACTGGAATTGCGCGAGGGCGAAAACCTCGGGATCGTGGGCGAAAGCGGATCAGGCAAGACGACGCTGGGACGCTGCATTCAGGGCGTGCACGAAACCACCAGGGGCGCGATCCGCTTCACCGGGCGCAACGGGCAGACCACCGACCTCGCCAAGCTGAAAGAGCACGAGTTGCGCGCGGCATGGCGCGAGATCCGCATGGTGTTTCAGGACCCGTTTTCGTCGCTCAACCCGCGCATGACGGTGGGCCAGATCATCGGCGAGCCGCTGTTGCTGCTGCGCACCCATTCCAAGCAGGGCTTGCGCAAACGTGTCAATGAATTACTCGATGTGGTCGGGCTGCCGCAATCGGCCTATGATCGCTATCCGCACGCCTTTTCCGGCGGCCAGCGCCAGCGCATCGGCATCGCCCGCGCCATCGCGCCCGAGCCACGCGTGATCATCGCCGACGAGGCGACCTCTGCGCTCGATGTCAGCCTGCGCATCCAGATCCTCGATCTGCTGCTGGATCTGCAGGAACGGATGGGGCTGTCGTTTCTCTTCATCTCGCACGATATCGCGGTGATCCGCTATTTCTGCGACCGGATCGCGGTGATGCATCGCGGCAAGATCGTCGAGACCGGGGATACCGAGGCGGTCTGCTCCAACCCGGCCCATCCCTACACCCGCTCCCTGTTGTCGGCCGTTCCCGTGCCGGACCCGCGCCAGCGGGGCAAGCAAGTCCGAATCCGGTATCGCGCGGATACCGAATCCGCCGCCTGAACCGAAGGACAGAGCATGAAGATCACCGATATCCGAACCTACCTGATCCAGGTCGGGCCGCGACCGCCCGCGCCGGGCGCCACGCCGGGCGAAAGCGACTTTCGCGGCTCGCGCTGCTGGTGCTTCGTCAAGATCATCACCGACGAGGGCATCGAGGGCGTGGGCGAAGGCTCTGGCTGGCCGCGCGTGATCGAAACCGCCGTCCATGATCTGGCCAATGTGCTGGTGGGCGAGGATCCGGCCCATATCGACCGGCTCTGGGCAAGGATGCACAACGCCACGATGGGCCACGGCCTGATCGGCACCGTCGGCGGCGGCGCCATGACCGCGATCGAAATGGCGCTGTGGGATATCAAGGGCAAGGTCATGGGCCAGCCGGTCTGGAACCTGCTGGGCGGCCGCTTTCGCGACCGTATCCCCGTCTATGGCCACGCCAAGTCCCCCGCCGCTGCCCATCGCCTGACGGAGTTGGGCTATCGCGGCATCAAGGTCTCGTTCACCGGCGCGGTGAATATCGACAAGGTCGCCGCCGTGCGCGATGCGGTGGGCGATGATGTGGATATCATGGTCGATGCGCACGGGCCCTCGTGGATGACCCCGGGCGATGCCATCGTGACCGCGCGCGCGCTGGAGCCGCTGGATCTGCTGTTTTTCGAGGATCCGGTGGCGCCCGAAAACCTCGACGCGCTGGCGCGGGTGCGCGACGGCACGACCATCCCGCTGGCGGCGGGCGAACGGGTCTCCACCATCTGGGGCATCCGGCCCTATGTGGAGCGCGGGCTTGTGGATGTGATCCAGCCCGACACCGGCCGCGCCGGCGGCATAACCCAGATGCGCAAGATGGCCGCAATGGCGGAGGGGCATTTCATCACCATGGCGCCGCATTCCGGCTCGCTCGGCCCGCTGGCGGAATTCGCGGCACTGCATGTGATGGCCACGATCCCCAACGCCCTGATGCTGGAGCGGATCGAGTTCGACTGGCCCGGCCGCTACGAGGTGGTCAGCCCGGTGCTGAAGGTCGATAACGGCAGTATCGCCGTGCCCGACGCCCCCGGGCTGGGCGTCGAGATCGTGGAGGAAGAGGCGTCGAAATACCCCGTCACCAAGAACGTGACCGACATGCCCCCCGATGACGGCTGGTCCTATGAGCCCGGCACCGTGGCCGAGGCCGTCTATTTCCAGACCCGGATGCGCCGGGCCGCGCGGCTGAGCCTGCGACCGACAGGGAGTGCGAAATGAAGATCACCGGCCTGCGAAGCTACATGTCGCGCGACGGAAAGCGCCCGCGCCTGATCGTGGCCATCGACACCGACGAGGGCATCACCGGCTGGGGCGAATGCTATAACCACGGCCCCGACCGGGCCTTGGCCCCGACGCTGGAATATTACTATCGCTTCATCAAGGGCGAGGACCCGCGCCGCATCGAATACCTGATGCTGAAGCTGCAGCAGCAGGCGCGCTTTCCGCCCGGGGCCATCGGCCTTTCGGCCTTTTCGGCCATCGACCAGTGCCTGTGGGATATCTCGGCCAAGGCGCTGGGCCTGCCGGTCTATCAGCTTCTTGGGGGCGCGGTGCGCGACCGCGTGCAGGTCTATCTGGGCCTTTACAACAGCCCCGAGCCGCCCGAGGTTTTCGACCGCATCGCGGAGGTGCATGAAAAATACGGCTTCACCGCCTTCAAGGCCCTGCCCCTGCGCCGCCATATCCACAAAAGCCGCTGGGGCAATGCCGTCGCCGCCTGCGTGGAGTATTTCGCGGCCCTGCGCGAGCATTGTCCGTCGGATTACGAATTCGCCTGCGACGGGCACGCCCAGATGTTCGAGCCGCAGCAGGCAATCCAGCTTGGCAATGCGCTGGCCCCGCTCGACCCGCTGTTTTACGAAGAACCCATCCGGATGGAGCATATGCCGGCCTGGGGGGCGCTGCGCGCGGCGCTCAACTGTCCGCTGGCCACCGGCGAGAGCCTTTACAACCGCTACGAATTCCTTGCGCTCCTGTCGGTGCAGGGCGCCGATATCGTGCAGCCCGATGTCTGCGTCGTGGGCGGGCTGTCGGAGATGCGCCGCATCGCCACCATCGCCGAGGCGCATTATGCCACCGTCGCGCCCCACAACCCGATGGGCCCCCTGGCGACTGCGGTAAACCTGCATTTCGCCGCCGCCTGCACCAACTTCAAGATACTGGAGTATAAATTGCCCCTCGATGCCCCTTATGTGGTCGATCCCTACCTGCCGGTGGACGGCCATCTGGAACTGCGCCCCGACCGCCCCGGCTGGGGGGTCGAGATCGACGAGAAGGCGCTGGAGAAAGACGATTACGTCCATTGGGAGCGCGCGACGATGATCCGCCGCGACGGCTCGACGGCCTATCCATGAGCGCGATCACCTTCAAGCCGCTGGTCGAGCGCCGCTTCATGGGGGGCGAGGGGCCGACATGGGACGACCGGCGCGGTCTGGTCTTTTTCGTGGATATGGCCGGCGCGCGGGTTCACGCGGTCTCGCTCGACGGGCAGACATTGCACGAATACACCCCGCCGGAGCCGCCCTATTCGCTGGGCCTGTGCGAAAGCGGGCGGTTGCTGGTGTCGCTGCCGCGCCGGGTGATGATGCTCGACCCCGAAACCGGGGTTTTCGAGAGCTTCGCCGAGGTGCCCGAAGTGCCCGACAAGGCCCGCCTGAACGACGGCAAGACCGGGCCTGACGGCGCCTTCTGGGTCGGCTCGATGGACCTGAGCGGCGAAAACCGCCCCGTGGGCCGGATGTTCCGCGTGACAGCCGACGGCGTGCGGCAGGTGGACGGCATCGAGGCGATCGTGTC
>SKUV01000169.1 GCA_007129775.1 Paracoccaceae bacterium
CACCGGGTCGCAGGTCATGCCCAGATGATGCTCCAGCGCGATCTCGGCGGCGTTTTCCACCTGCTCGGGGCTCGCGCCCATCACCGCGGCCAGCCCCGCCGCGGCCATGGCCGCGGCGCTGCCGACCTCGGCCTGACAGCCGCATTCGGCCCCCGAGATGGAGGCATTGTGCTTGATCAGCCCGCCGATGGCGGCGGCGGTCAGCAGAAAGTCCGGCAGGCGGTCGCGGCTCGCGCCCGGGACATGGTCGAGCCAGTAGCGGAGCACCGCCGGCACCACGCCGGCGGCGCCGTTGGTGGGGGCGGTCACCACCTGCCCGCCGGCGGCGTTTTCCTCGTTCACCGCCATGGCATAGGCGCTGATCCAGTCGTTGATCTCGTGCGGGGGGGCGAGGTTGCGGCCGGCGCCGGCGCGCAAGGATCGGGCGATCGCCCGGGCCCGGCGGCGCACCTGCAAGCCCCCGGGCAGGATGCCCTCGGCGGCCAGGCCGCGATCGATACAGCCCGCCATCACCGCCCAGATCCGCGCAAGGCCCGCGTCGAGGCCGGCCGCGTCGCGCAGCACAAGCTCGTTTTCGCGCTTCATCGCGGCGATCGTGAGGCCAGAGCGCCGGGCCATGTCGAGCATCCCGGCCGCCGTCTCGAACGGGAAGGGCACCTCCGGCCCCGCCGCACGGCCGGCCCCCGCCGCAAGCTCCGCCGCGCTGAGCACGAAGCCGCCACCGATGGAGAAAAAGGTCTCTTCGGCGATGGTGTCGCCCTGCGCGTCGAGCGCGGCGAAGACGAGGCCATTGGCATGGCCCGGCAGCGGCGGGCCATAGTCGAAGACCAGATCGCGCTCGGGCGCGAAGGCGAGCGTCAGCCCCGCGGGGCGCACGACCCCGTCGGCATGGATGGCGGCAAGGGCGGCCTCGGCGCGTTCCGGATCGAGGTCCTCGGGCGAGAGGCCCGCGAGGCCAAGGATGACCGCGCGGTCGGTGGCATGGCCGCGCCCGGTGAAGGCGAGCGAGCCGTGCAGCCGCACCCGCACCCCCGCGACCGAAAAGGGCTGGCCGCGCAGGTGTTCGAGAAAGCGCGCAGCCGCCACCATCGGCCCCATCGTATGCGAGGACGAAGGGCCGATGCCCACCTTGAACAGGTCGAAGACCGAAAGGAACATGCCGCCGATTCTGTTGCTGTGCTGCCTCGCGTCCATATCGAAACCGGGGCCGGGTGTCGCGCCCTTTTCTGCCCGTCACGCCCGCGGGTGGGCCCCTTGCGCCATTCGGCGGAGCGGCCCGTTCCGGGCCGCAAGATCATGCCCGGCTGCGCCGCGCTGCGCGCGGCTTGCCTGAGCCCGGGCGCCTGCTCTAGGCTCGCGCCCGATCGGCAGCGATGGAGGGGCGGATGGAGGCGGCGCATATCGTGGGCTGGGCGCATGGCCGGTTCGGCCGCTCGGCGCTGCCCGATACCGAGGCGCTGATGGCCGAGGTGGCCGAGCCCGCGCTGGCCCATGCCGGGATCGGCGCCGGCGAGGTCGACGGCCTTTTCGTCGGGGTTCTGAACAACGGTTTTTCGCCGCAGGATTTTCAGGCGGCGCTGGTGGGCATGGGGGTGCCGGCGCTGGCGGATGTGCCGGCGGTGCGGTTGGAGAATGCCTGCGCCACCGGTTCGGCCGCGCTCCATGCGGCGATGGATTTCATCGCCGCCGGCCGGGGCCGCGTGGCGCTGGTGATCGGGGCCGAAAAGATGACGGCGACGCCCGGCCCGGAGTTGGCCGACATCCTTCTGGGTGCCTGCTATCGCCGGCAGGAGGCGGGCGGGGCGGGCGGCTTTGCCGGCATCTTCGCGCGCATCGCGGAGAGCTATTTTCAACGCCATGGCGACCGGTCCGAGGAATTGGCGATGATCGCCGCCAAGAACCATGCCAACGCCGTGGCCAACCCCTTTGCCCATATGCAAAAGGCGCTGACGCCCGAATTCTGCAACGCGGTCTCGGCCCGGAACCCGCTTGTGGCCGGCCCCTTGCGGCGCACCGATTGCGCGCTGGTGTCGGACGGCGCGGCGGCGCTGGTGCTCGCCGATGCCGAAACCGCCGCCGGCATGGCCCGGGCCATCGGCTTTCGCGCCCGCGCCCATGCCAACGCGCCGCTGGCGATCAGCGCGCGCGATATCCTTGCCTTCGACGGGGCTCGCCGGGCATGGGCGAGTGCGCTGGCGCAGGCGGGTGTGACGCTCGACGATCTTCACCTGGTCGAGACCCATGATTGCTTCACCATCGCCGAATTGCTGGAATACGAGGCGATGGGGCTGGCCACGCCGGGGCAGGGCCACCGCGTCGTGCGCGAAGGCATCGCGGAGCGGGACGGGCGGCTGCCGGTGAATCCTTCGGGCGGGCTCAAGGCGCGGGGTCATCCCATCGGGGCAACGGGCGTGTCGATGCATGTGATGGCGGCGATGCAACTGGCGGGCGATGCCGGCGCCATGCAACTGCCGGGCGCGGCGCTGGCCGGGGTGTTCAACATGGGCGGCGCGGCGGTGGCCAATTACTGCTCGGTGCTGGAGCGGGTGCGGTGAGGCCGGCCTCCACCCGGGTGATGAACCTTGCCGCGCTGCTGTCGCAGACCGCGCGACGCCTGCCCGATGCGCCGGGCCTGATCCAGGGCGCGCAGGTCTGCTCCTGGGCCGGGATCGATGCGCGTGTCGGGCGCATGGCCCATGCGTTGCGCCACCGGTTCGGGCTGCAGAAGGGCGCGCGCGTTCTGGTGCAATCGCCCAATTGCCGCCAGATGTTCGAATCGCAATGGGCCTGCTTTCGGGCGGGGCTCGTGTGGGTGCCGGTCAATGCCCGGCTCGCGCCGGATGAGGTCGCCGCACTGGGGCGGGCCTGCGATGCGCGCGCGGCCATCGTGCACGGCACCTATCCCGCTCACGCGGCGGCGCTGCGGGGCGCCTGCCCGGATCTTGTCGCCCTGATCGGTATCGACGGGGGCAGCGGGCCGGATTACGACGCCCTGGCGGCCGAGGCGCCCGAAACACTGCCGCCCGTGGCGGTGGGGCGCGACGACCCCTGCTGGTTCTTCTTCACCTCGGGCAGCACCGGCCGGCCCAAGGCCGCGGTTCTGACCCATGGGCAGATGGCCTTTGTGGTCAACAACCACCTGTGCGATCTGCTGCCCGGCACCACCGCGCGCGACGCCTCGCTCGTGGTGGCGCCGCTGTCGCACGGGGCCGGCGTGCACCAGATGACGCAGGTCGCCCGCGGGGCGCGAAGTGTGCTGACCGAGGCGCCGGGCCTCGACCCGGCCGAGGTCTGGCGGCTGGTGGAGGCGCATCGGATCACCAATGCCTTCACCGTGCCCACGATCCTGAAGTTGCTGGTGGAGGATGCGGCCGTGGCGCGCCATGACCATTCGAGCCTGCGCCACCTCGTCTATGCCGGCGCGCCCATGTATCGGGCCGATCAGAAGCGCATCCTGCAGACCCTCGGCCCGGTCATCGTGCAGTATTTCGGGCTGGGCGAGGTGACGGGCGCGATCACAATGCTGCCGGCCGAAGAGCATTCGCTCGACGATGCCCGCGCCCGGCCCGGCACCTGCGGACGGGCGCGCACCGGAATGGAGATCCGCATCGCCGACGATGCCGGCGCCGATCTGCCCCCGGGCGAGACCGGCGAGATCTGCGTGGCCGGGCCAGCCGTTTGTGCCGGCTATCACGACAACCCGGAAGCGAACGCCCGCGCCTTTCGCGACGGCTGGTTCCGCACCGGCGATCTGGGGCATCTGGATGCGGAGGGGTATCTCTATATCACCGGGCGGGCGTCGGACATGTATATCTCGGGCGGGGCCAACATCCATCCGCGCGAGATCGAGGAGGCGATTCTCACTCATTCCGATATTGCGGAGGTCGCGGTGCTGGGCGTGCCGGATCCGCGCTGGGGCGAGGTCGGCTGGGCCATCTGCGTTGCCCGGCCCGGGGCGGAGCCGGCCGCCATCGACCTTGCGGCCTGGCTGGAGGGGCGGATCGCCCGCTACAAGCACCCGCGCCGGGTGCTCTATTGGGAGGCGCTGCCGAAATCCGGCTATGGCAAGGTGACCCGCAAGCTGCTGGCCGAGGCGTTGAAGGCCCGCGGGCTCTGGCCGGAGGGGCCGGAATGAGCGTGCCGCGCCATCCCGGGCCGCCGGCCGCGCTGCGGGCAGAGGCTTTGGCCTGCCGCGCGGTGCCGCTGCGGCTTTCGCTGCCGGCGGGGGCGGCGCTTCTGGAGGTGGCGGCGCGCGCGCCCTCGGCCTGGCTGCGCTTTTCCGGGCCGGTCGCGCGGCTGCGCTACGTGATCCCGGCCGATGCGCCCGACGATCGCCATGCGGCATGGTATAGCGAAACCTACGCGCCCGACGGGCCGGTGACGGTGCGCGCGGCGGGGCTCTTTACCGGGCCGCGCGAAGGCGCACCCTTTCTGCATTGCCACGGCGGATGGGAGGGGGCGCCGGGTGCCGGCCATGTTCTGCCCGATCAGGCGCGGCCCGGCGCCGGTGTCCTGTTCGACGGCTGGCGCATCGCGGGCGCGCAGATGCAGGCCGGCCATGACGCCGAGACGAATTTCACCCTCTACCGCCCGTTGGCTACGGGCCCGGAGGGGGCTGAGGGCGCGCGGGCGCTTCTGGTGCGGCTCGCGCCCGGCGAGGATCTCGGCCCGGCGCTGGCGCGGCTCTGCGCGGGCCACGGTCTGGGCCGGGTTCGGGTGGAGGGGTTGGGCAGTCTGAACGGCGCGCGCATGGCCGACGGGCGGCGCGTGGCCCCGGGAGCCACGGAATTCCTGATCCGCTCCGGCCGCGCCGGCCCGCGGGGCGCGCGGCTCGACATCATGCTGGTGGACCGCGCCGGCGCGGTGACCGAGGGCGTGCTGGCCGGGCAGGGCAATGCGGTGTTCGTGACCGCCGAAATCCTTCTGATCGCCGAGTCGGGCTGACCAGGGGGCGTGCTGATCGTGCCCGGCCTTCACGGCGCGCCGGTCAGGGCAGGCGGCGCAGCAGGATCACCTCCAGCCGGTTGTTGCGCTCGGCGCTGCCGTTGCGCACGGCGGGCTGGCGGTCTGCATGGCCGGTGACGCGGCGCAGGCGCGCGCCGGCGATGCCGCGCTCCTCCAGCATCTCGCGGAAGCGCTGGCTGCGGGCGGTGGTCACGTCCCAGACCGGATTGGCGGCCAGCACCACCGGAAAGCTGCGCGAATGGCCCTCGATCGCGATGCCGTTCTGCACAAGGGCGAAGACCTCGGCCAGAAGGTCGGCGAGGTCGTGCAGCGCGCGCTGGGGCCGGTCGCTTTCAGGCGCGAAGAGGGGGGCGCCGGGCAGATCGAACAGCTCCACGATCAGCCCCTCGTCGCTGAGCCGGGTGACGATGTGGCGCAGCGTGTTTTCGCTGGCCATGCTTTCGCCCGACCGGCCTGTCAGCGCCTCCTCGACCGCCTGCAGAAGCGCATCCTCGCCCGCCTGCGTGTCCGAGGTGTCCACCCCCGTGGCACCGCGCGCCTGACGTTCGACCTCTGGCATCCGGTCGCTGGCGCCGCGCCCGCTTTGGGCCACGGTATCTTCGGAGAACACGTTCTCGCCGCCGAAGGCACCATCGCCCCCGCCCGAAATCCGGTTCACCGGGATACTGGGGCTGAAATAATCCGCAAGCCCCTTGCGCTGGTTTTCCGTCGTCGCGTTCAGCAGCCACATCATCAGGAAGAACGCCATCATCGCTGTCGCGAAATCGGCAAAGGCCACTTTCCACGCGCCGCCGTGGTGGTGGCCGCCCGCGATGACCTTCTTCCGTTTGATGATGACTGGCGCGGCATTGTCACGCCGGCTCATACCCATCACCTGTATCTTCACCCGGGATCGAGGCTAGCGGCCCCGGGTTGATACGGGATTAACGCCCGCCGCCCTATGTGCTGCCGTCTCCGTCGCGGCGCTGAAAGACCGTGCCGCGCCCGATCGCATCCAAGAGCCGGCGGGTGGCCTCCTGCCCGAAATGCTGGGTCTGCGACAGGTCGGGAAAGCGCGTGCGGATCTCGGCGGCGAGCGCTTCGGGCAGGCGCGCGACGATGGCTTCGGTGATCATCAGGCTTTCGCAGGGAATGCCCTGTGCATAGATGATCTCGTGCCGGTCGAAGGCGAGCGAGAAATACTCCACATACCCGCCAGGACGCAGCAGCACCTGCTCGCCATCCACCAGATGGCGCGCCTGCACCAGCAATTCGGGCACATCGGTCAGCGCGCTGCGCCGGCGCTGATAGACGAAGATGCGATGATGCTGGCCCACCACCAGATCGCCGTCATTGCCCATCGCGCCCGAGGTGATCACCACCGGCGCGAGGCTGCCGATGCCGCGCAGCGTCGCCCGCCCGATCCAGCGCAGCGGCTGCGCGCCGTGGTCGCGTGTGAGCAGCCGGTCGCCGGGTTTCAGCCGCTCGATGGGAACCTGCCGCCCGTCGGACAGGCTGATCAGCGTGCCGGCGGCGAAGGACACGCAGATCATGTCCGACAGCCGCACCGGCCCCGGCTCTTGCTCGATGCGCAGAAGCGTGTAGTCGGTGCGCGGCAGCATCGGCGACAGGGGCAGCA
>SKUV01000078.1 GCA_007129775.1 Paracoccaceae bacterium
AGGGGCGGACCCGGCTTTTTCCTTCATGAATCATCGCGCTACTCGGCGGCGATGGCGCGCGGCGGAGCGTGGGGGTCTTGCCGATCCTCCGGCGCGTCGTCCACCAGCCGCAGGATGTCGAGCGTCACCTCGGCCTCCTGCTTCGCGCGAAAGGCGAGGTCCTCGACATCGAGCGCGAGGGTCGCGCGCGACATCCCGAGGCGGTTGAGCTGGCGTTCGTTCAGCCGCAGCAACGCCGCGGTGATGATCGTCATGTCGCGCTCTTCCAGCCAGGTCTCGTAGTCCTGACGGTCGCGATGGACGATCCGGCCCCAGAGGCCGATCAGCCCGTCCTTGCGCGGGGCGGGCAGAAGGTTATTCGGGCGCGTCTCGGTCATCGACATGCGGTCCTCCATGTGGTTGGCTTGAAGCAAACGCGCGGGGCCCGGTCTTCATCCACAGGTCACGGCAGCGTGAAGACAGCGGCATCTGCGGCGCTATCCTGGGGATGAAACCGGTGCCCCGGACGTTCTTGGGGCAAAGCGGAGAACGGACGGGTCCGCGGCGGCGACGAGCCGCAGCGGCGCATTGCGCGGGCCCGGCCCGCGCAAGATACGGAGAGGTTCATGCCGAACACCACATCACCCGCCGGGGCGATGGCGCGCCCCGGGCAAGCCGATATCGACGCCGCGCCACCCGCACACCGGCGCGCACTGACGATCCGCCCGCACGCGGCCCGACAGCCGCGGCCGCGCTGGCAGCGCTTCGTGCTGGCGGTGATCGTTCTTGGCGCGATCTGGGCGGTGCTGACCGGCTTTCGCCTCGATGCCCTGGGCTTTGGCGTGCCGGCGGTTCTGGGCGGTGCTGCGCTGGTGTTCGTGCTGCCCGGCGCGCCCGGCTGGCGCCTGTCGCCCGGGGGCGCGCTGGCCTTCGTGATCTGGTTTTCGGCGCAGTCTGTGCGGGGGGCGGTGGATGTGGCGATCCGGGCCTTTTCGCCCGACATGGGGCTGCGCCCGGGATTTCGCCGCCACCCGCTGGCCCTGCCCGGCGGCGCGCCGCGGGTGCTGTTTCTCAACACGATCACGCTTTTGCCCGGCACGCTTTCGGCCGAGGTCGCGGGTGACGAGGTGATCGTGCACATGCTCGACGAACGCGCCGATCTGGCCGCCGATCTGGCCGCGCTCGAGATGCGGATCGCGGCGCTGTTCGCGCTGCAGGCCCCGGGCGGGCGAGGGGGCGAGGGACGGCCATGAGCTACTTTCTTGTGGCCATTCTCATGCTGCTGCTGGCCAGCGTTCTCGCCGGGTTGCTGCGCGTGCTACGGGCGGATTTGGCGGCCGAGCGGATGCTGGCAGCGCAGCTTTTCGGCACCGCCGCCGTGGCGATGCTGCTGATCCTGTCGCAACTCATGGCGATGCCGGCCCTGCTGGATGTGGCGATGGTCTTCGCGCTGCTGGCGGCGGTGACGCTGGTGGCCTATGTGGTGCTGGCCGGGCGGGGGGTGCGCTAATGGCCGATATCCTTGCCGCGGGCCTGATGGCGCTGGGGGCCGTCTTTTTCATTGCGGGCAGCGTGGGGCTCTTGCGCTTTCCCGACGTCTATTGCCGGTTGCACGCGCTGACCAAGGCCGACGGGCTGGGCCTTGCGCTGATCGCGCTCGGGGTGGCGTTGCGCGCCGACAGTTTCGGCGAGGTGTTCCGCATCCTGCTGATCTGGTTTTTCGTCGCGGTGGCGAGCGCCACGGGCGGCCATCTGATCGCGGCCCATGCCCGCCGCAGCGACAGGGAAGCGGGCGAGGGGGAGGCGGGCAATGTCTGATCCGCTGGCTATTTTCGATCTGCTGCTGGCCGTGGCCATCGTGGCGCTGGCACTGGCGACGCTGAGCGTGCGCGACCTGTTCGCCGCGATCGTTCTGTTCGTGGTTTTCGGGCTTCTGTCGGCGCTGGCATGGGTGCGGCTGTCGGCGCCGGATGTGGCGCTGGCCGAGGCCGCGATCGGCACCGGCGTGACCGGGGCGCTGCTGCTCAAGACGCTGCACCATCTGCGCCATGTTACCGGAACGCCGGAGCGCGCGGCCATGCGCGGCATGACCCCGGGCGCGCCGGTGCCGATGCCGGTGATCTGGGCCAACGCCGCCTTTTGCGGGCTGATCGCGCTGGGACTCGCCGTGGCCTTTCTGGGCGCGCCGGCGGCCGGGCCGGGGTTCGACGCGCTGGTGGCCGAGGCGATGCCGCGCAGCGGGGTAGAGCATCCCGTCACCGCCGTTTTGCTGAATTTCCGAGCCTATGACACGCTGATGGAGGTGGTGGTGCTGCTGGCTGCGGTCATCGCCGTCTGGCAAATCGAGCGCGGGCTGTCGGAAGCGCCGGCCCCCGTGCTGGGCGAGGTGTTCGAGGGTTTTGCCCGCCTGACCCTGCCGGCCATCGTGGTTCTGGGCACCTATCTGCTGTGGAAAGGGGCCGAAGCCCCGGGCGGAGCGTTTCAGGGCGGCGCGGTGCTGGCCGCGGTGGGCCTGCTGTTGCTGCTCGCGCGGCTCTATGTGCCGCAGCCGTCGCATCGCCCGCTCGCGCGCTGGGCCTTTGTGCTGGGCACCGGCGCCTTTGCCGCCGTGGCGCTTTTGGTCACGGGCGGCGGACGGGTGGCCTTCGAATACCCGGCCGAGCATGCCAAGACCCTGATTTTGCTGATCGAGGGCGTCGTCACCATCTCGATAGCGGTCACCCTCGCGGCGCTCTTTCATGGTCGCGAGCCGGTGGCGATGGCGCCCGGCGAAGCGCCGGCGGCGTCCAGATCGGGGGAGGCGCGCGATGCCGGCTGATCTGTCGCCCCATCTGATCTATGGCCCGACCGGCATCGCGGTCTTCATCATCGGGCTGGTGGGCGCGCTCTGCGCGCAGGACCGGCTGCGCCGGGTGCTGGCGCTCAAGCTCTGCTCGGTCGGCGCAGGATTCCTGCTGATCACCGCCGCATGGCGCGAACCGCCCGCCGCGCCCGATCCGGTGCCCCATGCGCTGGTGATCACCGGCATCGTCGTGATGATCAGCGCGACCGCCGTGGCCCTGGCCCTGATCCGCCGGCTCAAGAGCCTCGAGGCCGAAGCCGACACCCCACAAGACACCCCGGAGGCAAGTCATGACGCCTGACGCGATGAGCCTTGCGCTGTTTGTGCCGCTGTTCGGCGCCATCGCCGCCTTCGTGCTGCCGCGCGCGGCCAGCGTGATCGGGCTGGTGGCGGTGCTGGCCACCTGCAGTGCGGTGGCTTGGCTGGCACGCGAGGTGATGGCGGAAGGCTCCATGACCGTGGCGCTGGGCGGCTGGGCCCCGCCCCTGGGCATCGCGCTGCGGGCCGACGGGCTGAGCGTGGCGATGCTGGCGATGACCGGGGCGGTGGGCCTTCTGGTCAGCCTCGGCGCGCTCGACGCGCTGCGCGACGCCCGCCAGCGGCAGTATTTCTGGCCGCTCTGGCTTCTGCTGCTGACCGGCATGAACGGGGTCTACCTGAGCACCGATATCTTCAACCTCTATGTGATGATCGAGGTGATCGCGCTGGCCGCCGTGGGGCTGACCGTGTTGTCGGGCACCCGCGCGGCGGTGCAGGCGGGGCTGGAATACATGTATGCCTCGATCCTCGGCGCGCTGTTGTTCCTGCTGGGGGTGGGATTTGTCTATCTGGAGGCCGGGCGGCTGGATTTCGCGGGCCTGATCGCGGCCGAGCCCTCGGCCGGGCTGAGCGCGGCGCTGGCGCTCATGGTGGTGGGCCTTTTGCTGAAGACCGCGCTGTTTCCGCTGCATTTCTGGCTGCCGGCGGCCCATGCCAACGCCACGGCGCCGGCCTCGGCGCTTTTGTCGGGGCTGGTGGTCAAGGCCGCGCTCTATATCTTCTTGCGGCTGACCACCTACATGCCGCTGCCCGACGAAATCGTGATCACCCTGATCGGCGCTCTGGGGGCGGGGGCGGTGCTGTGGGGCGGCGTGCAGGCGCTGCGCGCGGAGCGGCTCAAGATGCTGGTGGCATGGTCCACGGTGGTGCAGATCGGGCTGATCTTCATCGCATTTGCCCGCGCCGGTCAGGTCGGGCTGTCCGAAAGCTGGAAGGCGGCGGCGCTGCTGATCCTCGCCCATGGGGTGGCCAAGGCCGGGATGTTCCTCGCGGCCGGGCGGATCCGGACCGAGGTGGGCCATGACATCATCGCCGATCTGGACAGATCCGCGATCCGGCCGACGCTGGCGCAATTCACCTTCGCGCTGGCCGCGATCAGCCTGATCGGGCTGCCGCCCAGCCTTGGCTTCATCGGCAAATGGTCGCTGATGGAAGGGGCGATGGCGGCGGGCTACTGGCACTGGGTCGTGGTCACGATGATCGGCACGCTGATGTCGGTGGCCTATTTCAGCCGCGTCTTCGCGGGCTTTCTGCGCTTCGACCGGATGAAGGGCGAACTGGCCGAGCACAAGGGCTGGGCCATCGCCGATGTCGCGCCCCTGACACTCGCCTTCGCCGCCATCACGCTGGGCCTGATGGCCGCCCCGATCCTGAGCTTCATCGAACTGGGCTATCCTTTCGGAGCGGTGCCATGACCGACGGACTGACCGGGCTTGCGGCCATGCTGAACGGCGCGCTTCCGGGCGATGCGCCGCTGTTGCCGCTGTTCATCCTGCTGACCTCGCTTCTGGCCTCGCCGATCCTGTTCGCGCTGCCCGAGAGCGCCGCGCGGCTGCGCACCGGCATCAATCTGGGCGTGGCTGCGCTCAAGGTGGCACTGGTGGCCTGGCTCGGCTTCAAGGTGAGCCAGGGGGTGATCTATGACATCCGCTTCACCATGCTGCCGGGGCTGGAGTTCAAGCTGCAGGCCGACCCGCTGGCCATTCTGTTCGTGTCGCTTTCGGCGATCCTGTGGTTGATCACCACGGTCTATTCGGTGGGTTATCTGGAGCGCGGGCCGCACCGGGCGCGGTTCTTCGGCTTCTTCAGCCTCTGCGTGGCCGCGACCGTGGGCATCGCCATGGCCGGCAACCTGTTCACCTTTCTGATCTTCTACGAGCTTCTGACGCTGGCAACCTATCCGCTGGTGATCCATCGCGGCACGGCCGAGGCGCTGCGCGCGGGCCGCATCTATCTGATCTACACACTTTGCGGCGGGCTGGTGCTGCTCTTGGGCACGTTGGGGTTGTGGGTGCTGGCGGGCACGACCGGTTTCGTCCCCGGCGGGGTGCTTGAGGGTCTGGTGGCGGCGCACCCGCTGGCGGCGCAGGCGCTTTTCGTGGTGCTGGTGGGCGCGCTGGGGGTGAAGGCGGCGCTCGTGCCGTTTCACGCATGGCTGCCCATCGCCATGGTCGCCCCCGCCCCGGTTTCGGCGCTCTTGCATGCGGTGGCGGTGGTCAAGGCCGGTGCGTTCGGGATCATGCGGGTGGTCTACGAGGTCTTCGGGATCGAGACCGCGCAGGCGCTGGGGATGACCGCGCCGCTGGCCGCGCTGGCGGCGGTGACGATCATCTTCGGCTCGCTCAAGGCCATCACGCAAGACGACATCAAGAAGCGGCTGGCCTATTCGACGGTCAGCCAGGTCAGCTACATCACGCTGGGTGTGGCGCTTGCAAGCCCGATTGCCGCCATCGGCGCGCTGGCGCATCTGATCCATCAGGGGCTGATGAAAATCACCATGTTCATGGCCGCCGGCAACCTCGCCGAAGGGCTGGGGGTGAAGAAGGTCAGCGAGATGGACGGGACCGGCCGCGCCATGCCCGGCACGATGCTGGCCTTTTCGGCCGCGGCGCTGGCGATGATCGGGCTGCCGCCCTTGGCCGGGTTCGTCAGCAAATGGTATCTGGCGCAGGGCGGGCTGGATGCCGGCGCGGTCTGGGTGGTGGCGCTGCTGCTGGGCTCCAGCCTGCTCAACGCCGTCTATTTCCTGCCGATGCTACACCGCGCATGGTTCCGCGACGCGCCCGAGCCGACAGGCGAACGGGCGGGCGCGGCAGAGGGCGCGAAGGCCGGCACAGCGCCCGGCCCGCGCCCGCCCGTGGGCTGGTGGCTGGCCGGTCCGCCCATCGTCACGGCGCTGATGGTGCTGGCGGTGGGCGGCTTTGCCAACGCGCCCTTCAGCCCGCTGGAATGGACCCGTTTTGTCGTCGCCATCGAGTATCAGGAGTAGCCCCATGCCGCTTGCTGTCTTTCTCTTTGCGGTCGGCGCGCCGCTGGCCATGGCATTCGCGCTTCTGTTCGAAACCGCGCGCCCGCTGCTGTGGCGGATGATGCCGCTTGCCGCCCTGCCTGCGCTGCTGCTGGCGCTGCTGGTCACCGAGCCTTGGCTTGTGCAGGGACAGTGGTTCGTGCTGGGCCTGACCATGGGGCTGGACGACACCTCGCGCCTGTTCCTGATCTTCACGGCGGTGCTGTGGATCGCGGCCGCCAGCGCCGCGCGCCACTGGATGCGCGCGGACGAGCGCGCGACCGGCTTCGGCGTCATGTTCCTGCTGGCGATGAGCGGCAACCTGGGCCTGATCCTGTCCAAGGATGCCATGGCCTTTTACGGGGCCTTCGCGCTGATGAGCTTTGCCTCCTACGGGCTGGTCAT
>SKUV01000415.1 GCA_007129775.1 Paracoccaceae bacterium
AACCGATTACGACAACCGTTTCGTGCGGGTCCAGACCGGGCGCACCAACCTGTCGGTCACCGGCGCGGTGGAGGATGACGGCTTTTTCTATGCTCCCGACCCCTCAAGCCAGCTTGCCTGCGCGATCGCCGGCAATATCGCGATGAATTCGGGGGGCGCGCATTGCCTGAAATATGGTGTCACCACCAACAACCTGCTGGGCGTGACGCTGGTGCAGATGGACGGGACAGTCGTGCGCATCGGCGGGGCGTGGATGGATGCGCCGGGGCTGGACCTTCTGGGCGTGATCTGCGGCTCCGAAGGGCAGTTGGGCGTGGTGACGGAGGCCACGCTGCGCATCCTGCCCAAGCCCGAGGGCGCGCGCCCCGTCCTGATGGGCTTTGACAGCAACGAGGTCGCGGGCGCCTGCGTGTCGGACATCATCAAGGCGGGCGTGCTGCCCGTGGCCATCGAATTCATGGACCGCCCCTGCATCCGCGCCTGCGAGGATTTCGCGCGCGCTGGCTACCCCGATTGCGAGGCGCTGCTGATCGTGGAAGTGGAAGGCTCCGAGGCCGAGATCGACGAACAGCTTGGCCTGATCAAGCAGATTGCGCGGCGTCACAACCCGGTGGAATTGCGCGAAAGCGGCTCGGCCGAGGAAAGCGCGCGCATCTGGCTGGGGCGCAAATCGGCCTTCGGGGCGATGGGGCAGATCAACGACTACATGTGCCTTGACGGAACCATCCCTGTTTCCAGCCTGCCTTACGTGCTGCGCCGGATCGGCGAGATGAGCGTGGAATTCGGCCTCGACGTGGCCAATGTCTTTCACGCGGGCGATGGCAACATGCATCCGCTGATCCTGTTCGACGCCAACACCCCGGGCGAGCTGGAACGCTGCGAGGAATTCGGCGCGGCGATCCTGCGTCTGTGCGTGGAAGTGGGCGGCTGCCTGACCGGCGAGCATGGCGTGGGGATCGAAAAGCGCGACCTGATGGCCGTGCAATTCTCGCCCGAGGACCTGGAGGCGCAGATGCGCGTCAAGGATGTGTTCGACCCGCGCTGGCTGCTCAATCCCGCCAAGGTCTTTCCGCTGGAGGCCAGCGCCTCGCGGCGCGACGCCACCCTTCCCGACGCCGCCTGAGCGCGGAGGCCCGGCGATGCGCCCGCAAACCGAGGACGAACTGGCCGAGGCCATCCGCACGGCCGACGGGCCGCTGCGCATCGCCGGGGGCGGCACCCGTGCCATCGGTGCGGAGCTTGCCGGCACTTCCCTTTCGACTGCGGGGCTGACGGGTATCACCCTTCATGAACCCGGGGCGCTGACGCTGGTGGCCCGCGCCGGCACGCCGCTGGCGGAGGTGGAGGCCGCGCTCGCCGCCGAGGGCCAGCGCCTGCCGTTCGAGCCGATGGACCATCGCGGCCTTCTGGGCACGACCGGCACGCCCACGATCGGCGGGGCGGTGGCGGCCAATGCCTCCGGCCCGCGCCGGGTGCAGGCCGGGGCCTGCCGTGACAGCCTGATCGGCGTGCGCTTCGTCGATGGCGAGGGCATGGTGATCCGCAACGGCGGGCGGGTGATGAAAAACGTCACGGGCTACGATCTGGTCAAGCTGATGGCGGGCTCATGGGGCACGCTGGGGGTGCTGAGCGAGGTCTCCTTCAAGGTGCTGCCCGCGCCCGAGGCGCAGGCGACGCTGCACATCCCGGGGCTGGACGACGCACGGGCGGTGGCCGCCATGGCCTCTGCGCTGACCTCGCCCTTCGAGGTAACGGGCGCGGCCCATGCGCCCGGGGCGGGCGATCAGGCCGGCACCTGGCTGCGGATCGAAGGCTTCGCAGCCTCGGTTGCCTATCGCGCGGGTGCGCTGCGCGATCGGCTGGCGGATTTCGGCGACATCGCGGTGATCGACGACGCACAGGCCGCCGGTGCGGTCTGGGCCGGAATCCGCGACGTGGCGGGCTTTCGCGGGGCGCAGGGCGATGTCTGGCGGCTGCATCTGAAACCCTCCGACGCGCCGGGTCTGGTGGCGCGCGCCGGGGCCCGCGCGGCCCTTTACGACTGGGGCGGCGGGCTGGTCTGGCTCATGACCGCGCCGGGCACCGACCTGCGCGCGCAGCTTGGCCGCTTCGACGGCCACGCCACGCTGATCCGCGCCGATGCGGAGACGCGCGCGTGTCTGCCGGCCTTTCACCCCGAGCCCGCGCCGCTTGCCGCGCTGAGCGCCGGGCTGCGCGCCCGCTTCGATCCGCGCGGCATTCTCAACCCCGGATTGATGGCCTGACATGCAGACCAATTTCACGCCCGAGCAACTGAAGGACCCGGCCATCGCGCGCTCCAACGAGGTGCTGCGGGCCTGCGTGCATTGCGGCTTCTGCACCGCCACCTGTCCGACCTACCAGATTCTCGGCGATGAACTCGACAGCCCGCGCGGGCGCATCTACCTGATCAAGGACATGCTGGAAAACGACCGGCCGGCCGATGAAAAGACCGTCCGCCATATCGACCGCTGCCTGTCCTGCCTCGCCTGCATGACGACCTGCCCCTCGGGCGTGCATTACATGCATCTGGTTGATCACGCGCGCGAATACATCGAAAAGACCTATCGTCGCCCGTGGGACGAACGCGCCCTGCGCTGGGTGCTGGCGCGCGTGCTGCCCTATCCGATGCGGTTTCGCGTGGCGCTGCTGGGGGCGCGGATCGCGCGGCCCTTCCGGCGGCTGGTGCCCGACGCGCGGCTGCGCGCGATGCTCGACATGGCGCCAGCGCGTATCCCGCCCGTCAGCCGCAATGACGACCCGCAGGTTTTCGCGGCCCGGGGCCCGCGCCGGATGCGCGTGGCGCTGATGACCGGCTGCGCGCAGCGCGCGCTCAACACCGATATCAACGATGCCACGATCCGCCTGCTGCGCCGGCTGGGCGCCGAAGTGGTGATCGCGCGCGGCCAGGGCTGCTGCGGCGCGCTGACCCATCACATGGGCAAGACCGCCGAAAGCCACGCCAGCGCGGCGGCCAATATCCGCGCGTGGTCGGCGGAAATGGCGGGCGAGGGGCTGGATGCCATCGTGATCAACACCTCGGGTTGCGGCACGACGGTCAAGGATTACGGCCATATGTTCCGCAACGACGCGGGCCTTGCCGATCAGGCCGCCGCCGTCGCCGCCATCGCGCGCGATGTGTCGGAGGTGCTGGTGCAGCTTGGCCTGCCCGACGGCCCGCCCCGGCCCGAGCGCGTGGCCTATCACGCGGCCTGCTCGCTCCAGCACGGCCAGAAGATCAAATCCCACCCCAAGGACCTGCTGAAAGCCGCCGGTTTCGCGGTGGTGGAGCCCTCCGACAGCCACCTGTGCTGCGGCTCGGCGGGCACCTACAACCTGATGCAGCCGGAGATTTCGCAGCAACTCAAGGCGCGCAAGGTCCGCACGCTGGAGGCCAGGGCCCCCGACATCATCGCCGCCGGTAACATCGGCTGCATGATGCAGATCGGATCGGGAACCGAGGTGCCGGTCGTCCATACTGTGGAACTGCTCGACTGGGCCACCGGCGGCCCCCGCCCGCGCGCGCTGGACAATGGGTAAGCGCGGCGAATTCACCACGCATGCAGCCCCGAACCGGTTTTCCGCTCGTCAGAGCGGCAGGAAGGGGCCCGTTCAGGCCGACATCACCAGCGTCAGGGCAATCGCCCACATCACCAGTGCAATCCCGCCTTCCAGCAACCGCCAGGCCCCGGGTTGCGCGAATATCGGTCGCAATCTGCCAGCGCCATAGCCGAGCGCGAAAAAGAACAGGAAGGAACCGCTGACTGCACCCAGCGCAAAGGCGGCCTGCTGGCCCGCATATTGTGTTGAAATCGTACCCAGCAGGACCACGGTATCGAGATAGACATGCGGGTTCAGCCATGTCAGCGCCAGCGCGGTCAGCAGCACAGGGCGCAGCGGCTCTCGCGGGGCGGCGCCGTCGATCCAGAGCGCCTGCGACGAGGTGAAGGCCGCGCGCATGTTGCGCGCCCCGTACCAGAGCAGAAACGCAGCGCCGCCATAGCGCATGACCGGATCGACCATCGGCAGCCATGCGGCGATCTTGGCGAAACTGGTCACTCCGATCACGATCAGGATCGCATCTGACAGCGCACAGGTCAGGACAACCGGGAAGACATGCGACCCGCGCAGGCCCTGGCGCAGAACAAAGGCATTCTGCGCGCCAATGGCGATGATCAGGCTCAGGCCGATGCCAAGGCCGGTCAGGTAAATCGTCAGGTCGCTCATATCCGCCTCTGTCAGGTCTGGCTTGCAATATATCGAGCCATGTGATTAGGCAAATTAAAGAAAATTAAGTATGTGAAGTGAAACTTATGATTGACTATCCTGCGGCGCGCGCCGTCGCGATGGTGGTGCAGACCGGCAGTTTTGACGCCGCCGCGCGGGCCTTGGGAGTGACGCCCTCTGCCATCTCACAGCGGGTGCGCGCGTTGGAGGAACGCCTCGGTGCCGTCCTGATCGAGCGTACCAGCCCCTGCCGCGCCACACCGGCAGGCGCGGCCCTTTGCCGCCATGTCGAGCTTGTGGGTCTGGCAGAGCGCGACCTGATGGCCCTCTTCCCCACCAGCGCCCCGAATGCGGACCGTGTGACGCTTTCGGTCGCACTGAATTCGGACAGCCTCGCCACATGGGCCCTGCCCGCCTTGATCGACTATGCCCGCGATGCGGATATCTTGCTCGATATTTCCGTCGACGATGAGGATCACACGACCGACTGGCTGAAATCCGGGCGGGTGGTGGCCGCGCTGACCTCGGTGGCGCGCCCCGTGCAAGGGTGCAAGTCCTTCCCCCTGGGAAACCTGCGCTATCATGCGACGGCCAGCCCCGGCTTCATGGAGCGTTATTTCGCGCAAGGCGTCACCCTTGACACCCTGGCCCGCGCACCGGCATTGACCTTCAACCAAAAGGATCAGTTGCAACAGGAATGGGTGAAAGCCGTCTTCGGGCAACGTCTGGCACCGCCCACGCATTGGTTGCCCTCGACCCGTGGCTTTGTAACGGCTGCACTGCAGGGACTTGGCTGGGGCATGAATCCCACGCATCTGGTGCGGGATCATCTGCGCGCGGGGCGTTTGGTGGAACTGATCGCGGAAACACCCTTCGACCGGCCCCTGTTCTGGCAAATCACTCGCCGCGCCGGCGAACCATTGGCGGCGTTGAGCAACGCCCTGCACCGGCACGCCCGCGACGCATTGCTCTGATGCGCCGGCTTCACGGGGCCGGCGGTGCCGTCCGCTTGCGGCCTTTCGGGCGCGATTTCCCAGCGCCGCGATTATCGCCTTGCTGCGATGCAAGCACCCGCGCGGGATGCGCGCCGCCGGTGCCTCCCGCAGGGGCGCCGGACTGGACCCCAAACCTGCCCTATTCTCGCCCCAGCGCGCCGCTAGCACTGGGTCCGATCCATCCGCTGCCACGGAGCCACCATGCGCCTGCTTTCTCCGGTCCGCCTCGCCCTTTTGCTGATCGTCGCGCTGTCGCTGCCTGACCGCGGCGACAGCCAGACCACCGAGGCCAGCGGCCTGCGCGCGCTCGCCACCACCGATCAGGGCCGCGGGTGGGAGGCCGTGGGCCGGCTCAACCTCGGTCGGCGGGGTTTCTGCACCGGCGCGCTGATCGAGCCGCAACTGGTGCTGACCGCCGCCCATTGCCTTTATGATCGCGACACCGGCACCCGTTTCGCCCCCGATGAGATCGAGTTTCTGGCCGGCTGGCGCAACGGCCGGGCCGCCGCCTATCGCGGTGTGCGGCAGGCGGTGGCCCATCCCGCCTATGCCTTCGACATCAACGCCCCGCTCGACCGGGTGGCCTATGACCTCGCGCTGATCGAGCTTGACCAGCCGATACGTCTGCCTTCGATCCGCCCCTTCGACATCGATCTCGGCGCGCGCCGCGGCGATGCGGTGGGGGTGGTCTCCTATGCCCATGACCGGGCCGAGGCGCCGTCGCTGCAGGAACGCTGCGACGTGCTGGGCCGTCAGGACGGGGTTCTGGTGCTCAGTTGCACGGTGGATTTCGGGGCCTCGGGCGCGCCGATCTTCTCGCTCAGCGGCGAGGTGCCGCGGATCGTTTCGGTGGTTTCGGCCAAGGCGACGATGCGCAATCAGGATGTGGCGCTGGGCACCTCGCTGGCCGATCAGCTGGCGACGCTGCGCGCAGCCCTTGCGGGGGCGGAGCCGCGCTTTCTGCGCCCCTCCGGCGGGTCCGAGACCGGCGCCGCCCGCAACAGCGCCCGCCCCGGCCTGACCGCCCGTTTCGTGACACCCTGAGCCGGTGAAGGTCATGCCCCCCCCGCCGTGGCTTCGCAACTGCCGCACGGGCAGGCGGCCGGACCGCAGGCTTGGAGCCGGCTCTTGTTCCGGCCCGTTTCCGCCCGGTGAACGCCGCGAGAGCCTCCAAGGCAGCGGATGTCCGCCTCCCCGGCCAGCCCGCCATGGCGAGGCTTGCGCATCGGTTGAGGTCATCCGGACGGGGCGGTCATAAAGCGCCCAGCACGAGCGTTTTGGGCGGCTGAC
>SKUV01000047.1 GCA_007129775.1 Paracoccaceae bacterium
ACTGGAAATTCGAGGCGTCCGAGGCAATCCGCCTGATCCGGCGGCTGGAGGCGCATAACCTCTGTTTCGCCGAAGCCCCCTGCCAGCCCGAGGATATGGAAGGCCAGGTGCAGGTCGCCCGCGCCATCGGCGTGCCGCTGGCCCTGGGCGAGGAATGGCGCACCGTATACGAATACCGCCCCCGGCTGGAGGCGCTCGCCTGCGGCATCATCCAGCCCGAGATCGGCCACACCGGCATCACCCAGTTCGCCCGAATCGCCCGCATGGCCGAGGCCTTCCATCTGCGGATCATGCCCCATGCCTCGATCTCCTGCGGGCTCTTCATGGCCGCCAGCCTGCAGGCCACCGCGGCGCTGTCGCGGGTGCCCTATCACGAATACCAGCATTCGATCTTCGACCGGAACCTCGCGTTTACCACCGGCGACATGGCCTGTGCCGACGGGGCCTATCGCGTGCCGTCCGGGCCGGGGCTGGGGGTGCGGCCGTCCGATGCGCTGCTGGCGCTGTTGCAGGGGGCTGATCCATGACGCCCGAAGGGATTTACCCCGTCCTTTACTGCTTTTTCGACGGCGACGACCGCATCGACCGCGCGGCCATGGCCCGGCAGGTGGAGCATTGCATCGCGCAGGGCGCGCACGGGATCACGGTGCTGGGCCTCGTGACCGAGGTGCACAAGATGGACGTGACCGAGCGTCGGGCGCTCGTCGAGATGGTGGGCGACCTGATCGCCGGGCGCCTTCCCTATGCCGTCACGGTGTGCGAGCCGTCCGCGCGCGGCCAGATCGAATTCGCCCGCGCAGCGCAGCGCTTCGGGGCCGATTGGGTGATCCTGCAACCACCTGCGATCCGGGGCATGTCCGAGGGTGATCTGATTTCGTTTTTCGGCAGCGTGGCGGCGGCGCTGGATACTCCCGTCGCGGTGCAGAACAACCCGGTCAATCTGGATGTGTCGCTGTCGGTGGCGGGGCTGGTGGCGCTGAACCGACAGCACCCGAATGTGTCGATCCTCAAGGGCGAGGGCTGGTCCATCGATATCGCCCGCGTGATCGAAGGCTCGGGCGGGGCCTATGCCGTGATGGGCGGGCATGGCGGGATCGAGTTTCCGGCACTCCTGCGCTCGGGCGGCCGCGGGCTGATCCCGGCGCCGGATTTTCTGGCCGCGCATGTGCACATATTCGAATTGTGGACACAGGGCAGCGAGGCCGCGCAGCAAATGGCGTGGGAGGTCCACCGCCGCATCCTGCCGGCGATCGTGTTCATGTCCCGCTCGGTCCCGGGGATGCTGTGCTATGGCAAGCGGCTTTACGCCGCGCAGGCGGGCATCTGGATCGTGCACGAACGCGCGCCCGCGCTGGCCCCGACCGAGTTCGGCCTTGCCGAGGTCGCGCGACACCGCCGCGAGATCGCCGCCGCGCTGGAGCATGTGGCGAAGCCGGTCGCCTGACCCCCGACCCGGCTTGCGGCACCTGACCTGACGGGGCCTTGCTATCTGTGCTCCGCACGGGCGGCCCGCGCCGGCCGCGCGCCACGGCGCCGCCGGCCTCAGCCTTCCAGATGGTGTTCGGGCTGCGCCGTCCATTTGTGAAAGGCGGGCCGCGCCGTAACCTCCGCATACCAGCGCCGGACATTCGGAAAGTCGGGACTTTCCAGATCGAACAGAACCCAGCGATGGGCGCGGATGCCTATGGCGATATCGCCATAGGTGAACCGGTCCCCTGTCATGAAGCGCGTGCGGGAAAGCTGGTCGTCGACGATGCGCAGCGCCGCGATGAACCGCTGCCGCGCCGCATCCCGCACGCTTGGGTCGCGGCGCTCCTGCGGCAAGCGGATAAGCTGCATCGCAAGGTCGTGCATGGGGGGCAGAAGTTCGTTGTTTTCGAAATCAAGCCACCGGCTGGCCGAAGCGAAGACCTTGATGTCATTGCCATAAAGCAGATCGGCTCCGTATTGCATCGCCAGATAGCGCACGATCGAATTGCTTTCCCAAAGCACGAAGCCGTCGTCGTCGATGCTCGGCACGCGCCCCAGCGGATTGATCCGCCGGTATTCCTCTGTATCGACCACTCCGAAGGGTTTGTTGCCCTTGGATACATGCCCCCCCGGCCCCATGGTGCCGCTGGCGAGGATGAATTCGAAATCCAGCTCCAGCTCGGACAGCGTCCAGAGCACCTTTTGTGTCCGGGCCGAACTCGGACGTCCCCAAAGCCGTATCATGCCTGCCTCCTGCTCCGGTTTGCTGCCACCATGATCGGGTTTCAGCGTGGTGTTTGCAATGAATGCCGACCGCCCCGCGAGCCCGCGGCCGTGTTGATGAGCGTAACCGCCTCTGCCGAACAGGGCGCGCGCTGGAGTTGCCTTGCGGCGCCACGCCGGATAATTCCATGTCCCAGCGCGCAATTGACGGGCCGGCGGCCTGAGTGTACCATAGTGTACGATGCGTTGAGGCAAAAAGTTGAGGCAAAAACCAGAGGCCTTTCGAGGCAAACACAAGAGGTACGCTGTGGACGATGTCAAAAGCGCGAGCGCCGGCCAGGTCGACTGGGACGCCTTGAGGCAGGAATTTCCGACACTGGAGCGTTTCACCTATCTGGATACCGCGAAAAAGGCGATCCTGCCCAAACGCGTCGAGGCGGCCATGCAGGAATGGATGTCCGACGTCTATCAGAATGCGGGCGCGAGCGCCTTTTCGATGGACGGAATCGAGGACACGCGCGAGGCCGTCGCGTCGCTGTTCGGCGTGCCCGCGCGGTGCGTGGCCTTGGTCAAGAATACTTCCGAGGGCATGAACATCATCGCCCAAGGGCTGCCCTTTGCCGCCGGTGACAATGTGGTCATCAGCGAATTCGAGCACGAAAACAATACCTTTCCCTGGCGCAATCTCTCTGCCAAGGGCGTCGAGATCCGCTTTGCCAAACCCGATACCGACGGGCGGATCGAAACCGCGACCTACGAAAAGCTGATCGACGAAAAGACGCGCGTGGTTGCCTGCGCATGGATCGCTTACGGCAACGGGTTCCGTACGGATGTGCCCGCGCTCGCCCGGCTGTGCCACGACCGGGGCGCGCGCCTTGTGGTGGACGGGATGCAGGCTTGCGGCTTTCTCGGCACACCGCTTCCCGAACTGGGGGCCGATGCCGTCGTCGGTGGGGGGCACAAGGCCTTGTTCAGCCTCGCCGCTGCCGGGTTCATGTATGTGCGCGAGGATTTCATTCCGGAGATAACCCCGGTTTACGGTGCGAAATTCAGCTACACCTCCAACGACCGGATGCAGCCTTCGCCCACCTTCGCCGAAGACGCCCATCGCTTCGAATACGGCAACCCGAATTTTCTGGGCTGCTGGGTGCAGCGCCGTTCGGCCGAATGGCTGCAGGAAATCGGCACCGCCAATATCGAAGCCCGTATTCGCGAATTGACGACATATCTGATGGAACAGGCGGACCGGAAGGGCATCAAGCTGCGCACCCCCCGGCCATGGCACGAGCGCGGCGCGATCGTCAGTTTCGATCTGCCCGGCGATGCCGCCGAAATCGTGGCCGACCTCCGAAAGAAACGCATCTGCCTCAGCGAAAAGGATGGCCATGTCCGTGCGGCAGTGCATTTCTACAACAACAAGGCCGATATCGACGTTCTGATAGAAAACCTGCAACCATGAATTCGCACGGTCGTCCGCAAGCCGACGCAGCGGATCTGGTGGAGGTTCTCGATCCTCGGGGACGAAAAGAGATCACCCGCATCCACGCCCGGCGTCTGTCTTCCCTGAAGGGAAAACGCATCGGGTTGATTTCGAACGATATGTGGCAGGCGGATGGAATGCTGTCGGCGCTGCACGAGGCGCTTCGGGCCGAATTTCCGGAAACGACTTTCCTTTCGCATGACCTTTTCCCGCGCGGCAACAGCAACATCGACTCGCCCTCCCTGATCGACGCAGTTCGGACGCAGAGCATAGATGCCGCGATTGTCGGAAACGCCGCTTGCGGTGCCTGTTCGACCTCCGTCGGGGGTGCCGCGGCCCGGCTGGAAGAGGCGGGCATTCCGACGGTGGTTCTGGCACGCGACACCTTTGCCGATGTCACGCGGAACGCCTTTTCGAGCCGCGGGTTTGCGCCCGACGCCTGCCTTGTGACATTTCCGATCGGGCAATTCCTCGCATCCGGCGATCCCGCCAAGGCGGCCGGCGCGACCAGCGCGGTTGGCACCGGTCTGACGGAGTGGACGCCGGAGGCGGACGAAGCCACGGGCGAGGAGGCGCCGCGGATCGCCCTGCCCAAGGTCGACGACCAGATGGGGTTCGTTCGTCAGGCAAACCGGCTCTTTCTCAATATCGGCTGTGGCGACGGCCTTCCGCTCTATCCTCCGACGGATGATCTGGTGGATTGGGTCCTGCAGGGCAGCGATCTGCCCCGGGATCACGTGATCGGGCGGATCATGCCGCGCAACGGGCTTGCGACCGTCGAAACCATCGCCGTATCGCTCGCCATGGCCGGCGGACGTCCGGAATACCTGCCCGTTCTGATTGCCGCCGTCGAGGCCATGCTCGACCCGCGGATGGAGCATGGCAAGGCGCAGGCCAATTCCGGCAGCCCCTTTCCGGTGGTCATCGTCAACGGCCCGGCCGCCGACCAGATCCGTCTGAACGCGGGTTTCGGCCTGCTCGGCCCGGACCCGCGGCAACCGGCCGGGGCGGCCATCGGACGCGCGTTGCGGCTGCTGCTCCAGAATGTGGGCGGCGTGCTGCCCGGACAGGGAACGATGGCGGCCTATGGCAGCATGCGCTACACGAATGCCGTTTTCGCGGAAGCCGAGGACCAGCTGCCCAAAAGCTGGGCCCCCCTGTCATCCGATTTCGGAATCCCGCGCGGCACCAACAGCGTCACGGTTTTCGCCGCCGTCGGCGGGGTCAGCATGCCGCGCCGCGCGATCAGCGCGGACTCGCTCGAAAACGAGATCGCCAACGGCCTGCACCGGGTGGCCGCGTATCTGCGGACGCCCAACAGGGATTACGTTGTCGGATGGGCGAACGGCACCCCGGGCGCCGTGTTGATTTCCCCGACCGTTGCGCGGCAACTGGCCGCGCTGGGCTGGTCCAAGAAGATGCTGCAGGAAACGCTTTGGGACTACGCCAGGGTTTCCGGGGATGTCGTGGAAAAAGCCGGGCTGGTGGAATGGATCCGGGCAGCACCGGATGAGAGCACGCGCGCCGGCCCGATCGACCCCTGGCCGATCTGCAGGGAGCCCCGCCAGATTCTGGTGGCGGTGGCTGGCGGCGACCATCCGTCCAACCATTTCTGGTTCCCCGCCGACGCGCCTCATGTATCGGTGCGGGCTTTCGATGTTCCGCAAGCCTGGGATCGCCTGCTGTCCGACGCGGAAACCGATCTGGGGCCGGGCGGCAGCGCCTGCCGGCTGTAGCCGCAAGCCAACTGATCGCTCGGATGGCCGGGCGCAGACGTCCCGCGTCTTTCGGCCTGACCACCGGCCGGTCGACAACGCGCAGGCGCGCCTGCGCCTGTCCACTGCTCCGGCCGTGCCGAATGCCCGGGCTTGTCGGGTCGGCGGCGCGCTGGGAACCGCGCGCGCCAGATGGCCGCGCAGTTCAGGGCCCTGTCTGCAATCCGGGCTGCAATCCGGGCTGCAATCCAGGCGACAATCCGGCCAGCACGGCGCGCAGGGCCTCGGGCAGGTCCTCGGCGATCAGCCCGGGGCCGCAGTGGCGCGCGGCCTCCACATGCAGCCACGCGGCGGCCCCGGCCGCCTCGAACACCGGCAGACCGCGCGCGGTGAGGCCGGCGATCAGCCCGGCCAGAACATCGCCCGTTCCGGCCGTGGCCAGCCACGGCGCCGCGCGCGCGCCGAATGCTGCATGGACGACGGCCCGGCCCGTCGGGTCGGCAATCACCGTGTCGGGGCCCTTGAACAGAATCGTGCAGCCCGCCCGTTCGGCGGCGGCAAGCGCCGCGTCCAGCTTGGAAACCGCCGGGCCATTGTCGGCCGGACCCGACAGCGGCCCGGCCAGATCGGGAAAGAGGCGCGCGAATTCGCCCGCATGGGGCGTCAGCACGGCCTTGGGATGCAGCGCGGCAAAGAGCGCAGGCGGATCCGCGGCGAAGGCCGTCAGTGCGTCGGCATCCAGCACCACGGCGCGCGCCGGATCGGCCAGCGCGGCGGCCACAAGCCCCTGCGCGCGCGCCACCGGGTTCAGGCCGAGCCCGGGGCCGAGGCAAAGCGCGTTGAACCTCCGGTCTTGCAAGAGCGCGGCAAGCGCGGGGCCATCGTCGCAGCGGCGCAGCATGATCGCGGTCAGTTGCGCGGCGCATTCCATCATCGCCCCCCCCGGCGCGGCCACCGTCACCAGCCCCGCGCCGACCCGCAGCGCCGCACGGGCCGCCAGCCGTGCCGCCCCGCTCTGCCCCATCGGCCCCGACAGCACCAGCGCATGACCATGGTCGTATTTGTGCCCGCCCACGCCCGCGGGGCCGCCGGCCTTGTCCAGCGCCGCGGCCGCCGGGGCGCCCGCCAGATGGGCCAGTG
>SKUV01000264.1 GCA_007129775.1 Paracoccaceae bacterium
AGCACCAGCAGGATATTGGCGATGTTCGAGCCCACCACATTGCCCAGCGCCAGCCCCGGCGCGTCGCGCAGCACCGCCTTGACCGACACCAGCAATTCCGGCGCCGAGGTTCCGAAAGCCACCACAGTCAGCCCCACGATCATCGCCGGTATGCCCAGCCGCAGGCTGATGTTGACCGCCCCGCGCACCAGCGCATCGCCGGCGAGCAGCAGGATCACCAGCCCGACCGCCACATAGGCAAGATCCAGCAGCAAGGCCCCTAGCCCCGCCCGCAGCTACACGGCCCGCCGCCCAGCAGGAAGCGGCCGCAGCGCGGGCATTTCGCAGGCCGCTTCAACCGGGCCTGCGGCGGCTTGCCGGTCAGCCGGCGGCGCCATTTGCCGAACATGCCGAGCACCAGCATGAAGATCAGGAAAAAGGTGACGATCTTGAGGATCATGAATCAGAGCCCGTAGCGCGACCAGAGCGCGCGGTCCTCGGCCTCGGCCAGCGCGCCGCCCAGAAGGCTCGCCCCCAGCCGCTGAAAGAACGGCCGGCGCACGCCATAGGGCACGATCCGGACCTTGTCGCCGTAAAGCTCCTTCAGTTTGGGCGCGAGATGGCCGATCCCGTCGGCCAGCCCCAGATCGACCGCGCGCTGACCGATCCAGAAATCGCCCGTGAACAGCTCCTCGGCCCCGGTCAGCCGCGCGCCGCGGCGGGCCCGGACATGAGCGATGAAGGTTTCGTGCAACTGGTCGAGATAACCGCGCAGCCGCGCCACATCCTCGGGCTTTTCGGGGCTGAACGGGTCCAGCAGGCTTTTCGACTTGCCGGCCGTGTGCAACCGGCGTTCGATGCCGTAGCGGCCCAGCAGATCGTGCAGCCCGAAGCCCGCGGACACGACCCCGATCGAGCCGACGATGGAACTGGCGTCGATCCAGATGTCATCGGCCGCCACCGCCAGCCAGTAGCCGCCCGAGGCCGCCACATCCTCCACGAAGGCGTGAACCGGCACCTCCTTTTCCTCGGCCAGCCGCCGGATGCGCGCCGCGATCAGCGAGGATTGCGCCGGCGAGCCGCCGGGCGAGTTCAGCAACAGCGCAACCGCGCGCGGCTTGCCCCGCTTGAAGGCACGGTCAATCACCGGGCCGAGCGTGGCATCGTTGAGCACCGCGCCGATACGGCCCGACGCCGCAATGGCCCCGATCATACGGATCACCGGCACGAAGGGGTCTTGCCTGACAAAGGGGATAAAGCGTTTCATCCGGCGCTATGTAGTCGGCCCTCGATGCCGCAACAAGGCACGGCACGCACCACGGCGCGCCGCGCGGCAGCGGGGACACAGCCGGCCACAGCAGGCCAACGGGGCCGCGCGGGGACGGACAGGCAGGACAGACAGGCCGGAGGCGACATGATCGACAGACTGGAGATGTTCATCGCACTGGCGCGCGAGCGCCATTTCGGCCGCGCCGCCGAAAGCTGCGGGGTCAGCCAGCCGAGCCTGTCCTCGGCTATCCGGCAACTGGAAGATCAGCTTGGCGTGCAACTGGTCTGGCGCGGCTCGCGGTTTCAGGGGCTTACCCCCGAAGGCCAGCGCGTGCTGGAATGGGCGCGCCGGATCGTGGCCGACACCCGCGCCCTGCGCGACGAGATGCGCGCCGCCCGCAGCGGGCTTTCCGGGGTGCTGCGCATGGGCGTGGTGCCCACGGCCCTAGCGATGGTGGCGGGGCTTGTGGCACCCTTCGCCGCGCGCCATCCGGGCGTGCGCGTGGTGATCCTTTCGCGATCTTCGGCCGAGATCCTGCAGCAGATCGAAGACCTCGAACTGGACGCGGGCATCAGCTATCTGGCCGGCGAGCCACTGGGACGGGTCGCGACCGTGCCGCTTTACGACGAGGGCTATTGCCTGCTGGTGCCGGCCGAGAGCCCGCTGGCCGGGCGGGCGCAACTGGGCTGGGCCGAGGTGGCGGCGCAGCGGCTTTGCCTGCTCACCTCCGACATGCAGAACCGCCGGATCGTCAATGCGCTCATGGCGGCCGAGGGGGAGGCGCCCGCGCCGATGGTGGAGTCGAATTCGATCATCGCGCTGATCGGCCATGTGGCAACCGGGGCATGGGCCTGCGTGATCCCCGAACAGATGGCGGGCCTCGTGTCAGGAATGCCGGGCGTGCGGGCGGTTCCGATCCGCAGTGCCGCTGGCGCGACGGCCAATCCCGTCGGCCTGATCGCCCCGCACCGGGAGCCGCACACCCCGGTTCTGGCCGCCCTGCTCGACGCCGCGCGCCGCTTCGGCCGTGCGGGGGCAGCAGGGGAGTGAAACGGGGCAAGATTGATAGTCTGCGCCTATCGTTTCACGCAGGAAACATATTGATCTGCCTATTGCGCTGCGGCAAGGTCGCGCGCGACAGACGGAGTGACCCATGGCCAGCCAGCCCCCCGAACACCTGCCTCCCCAACACCTGCCCCCGCATCAGCAAGGCGGGCCCGATGACGTGGCCGCCCGGACGCGGCAGATCCTCGATGCCCATGCCGAGCTTGAAGGGCCGCTCTTGCCGGTGCTGCACGCGGTGCAGGCCGAATTCGGCCATATCCCCGAGGCCGCTGTGCCGGAGATCGTGCAGGCGCTGGCACTGAGCCGCGCCGAGGTGCATGGCGTGATCTCCTTCTACCACGATTTCCGCACGACCCCGGCCGGGCGCCGGGTGATCCGGCTGTGCCGGGCAGAGGCCTGTCAGGCCACGGGGGGAGACGTGCTTGCCGCCGATATCCGGGCGCGTCTTGGCATCGACTGGGGCGAGACCACGGCCGATGGCCGGGTCACGCTGGAGCCCGCCTTCTGCCTCGGCCTGTGCGCCTGCGGCCCGGCGGCGCTGATCGACGACCGGCCCGCCGGGCGGCTCGATACCGCGCGGCTGGAGGCGCTGCTGGCGGAGGCCGCGCCATGACGCTTTACCTGTCGCAGGATGCCGCCGCCCGGGCGCTGGGCGCCGATGCCACCGCCGAGGCCCTTGCCGCCGCCCTCGCCGCCGCCCTCGCCGCCACCGCACCCGGCGTGCGGCTCTCGCGCACCGGGTCGCGCGGGATGGTCTGGCTGGAGCCGCTTCTGGAGGTGGAGACCGAGGCCGGCCGCTACGCCTTCGGCCCGGTGACCGCCGACATGGTGGCGGCATTGTTCGCCGACGGGGTGCCGGGGCCGGACCATCCCGCCTGCCTTGGCCTGACCGAGGATCTGCCCTGGATCAAGCGCCAGACCCGGCTGACCTTCGCACGCTGCGGCGTGATCGCGCCCCTCGATGCGGCCGCCTATGCCGCCCACGGCGGGCTGCGCGGGCTGCGCCGGGCGCTTGGGATGAGCCCCGCCGACATCGTCGAGGAAGTGACCGAAAGCGGGCTGCGCGGGCGCGGCGGCGCGGGCTTTCCCACCGGCATCAAATGGCGCACCGTGCTGGGGGCCGAGGGGCCCCGCAAGCACATCGTCTGCAACGCCGACGAGGGCGACAGCGGCACTTTCGCCGATCGCATGCTGATGGAGGGCGACCCGTTCTGCCTGATCGAGGGCATGGTGATCGCGGGGCTCGCCACCGGCGCCGATCGCGGCTTCATCTATCTGCGCTCCGAATACCCGGACGCCGCGCGCATCCTCGCCCGGGCGCTCGATATCGCGCGTGCCGAAGGCTGGCTCGGGCCGGATATCCTCAGCTCCGGCCGGGCCTTCGAGATCGAATTGCGCATCGCAGCCGGCGCCTATGTCTGCGGCGAGGAGACGAGCCTTCTGAATTCGCTGGAGGGCAAGCGCGGGGTGGTGCGGGCCAAGCCGCCACTGCCGGCGCTGGCGGGGTTCATGGGCCGGCCCACGGTGGTGAACAACGTCATCACGCTGGCTGCCGTAACCGGCATCCTCGCCGATGGCGCCGCCGCCTATCGCGACATCGGGCTGGGCCGGTCGCGCGGCACGATCCCGCTGCAGATCGCCGGCAATGTCCGGCGCGGCGGGCTTTTCGAGGTGGGCTTCGGCCTGACGCTGGGCGAGATCGTGAACGATATCGCCGGCGGCACGGCCTCGGGGCGCCCGGTCAAGGCGGTCCAGGTGGGCGGGCCGCTGGGCGCCTATTTCCCGCCCGAGATGTTCGACACGCCCTTCGGATATGAAGAATTCGCCGGGCGCGACGGGCTGATCGGCCATGCCGGGATCGTGGTGTTCGACGATACCGCCGACATGTTGGCGCAGGCGCGCTTCGCCATGGAATTCTGCGCCATCGAAAGCTGCGGCAAATGCACCCCCTGCCGGATCGGTGCCGTGCGCGGCACCGAGGTGATCGACGGCATCGCCCGGGGCGAGCCGGGGCGGATCGAACTGCTGCAAGACCTGTGCGAGACGATGAAATTCGGCTCGCTCTGCGCGCTGGGCGGCTTCACCCCCTACCCCGTCCTGTCGGCGCTGCGCCATTTCCCGCAGGATTTCACGCCGCGCCACCGCGAGGCCGCGGAATGATCGAGGGGCTGTCGCATATCACCCTGATCTGCCGCGATCTGGACCGGATGGAGACGATCCTGACCGGGGTTCTGGGCGCCGAAAAGGTCTATGACAGCGGCGCGCAGTCCTTTTCGCTCGCGCCCGAACGGTTTTTCCTGATCGGAGGGGTCTGGTTGGCGATCATGCAGGGCGAGCCCGGCGCGCGGGCGGGCTATGAGCACATCGCCTTCAAGATCGACGCGGGCGATCTGGACCGCCTCAGCGCCCGGATCGCTGCGCTGGGCCTGAAGCTGCGCCCGCCCCGGCCGCGCGCGCCGGGCGAGGGGCAATCCGTCTATTTCGAGGATGACGACGGGCATCTGTTCGAACTGCACACCGGAACGCTGGCCGAACGGCTGGCGCGCTATGCGAAAGGCAAGGCGGCATGAAGGATTTCATCATCCCCCGGGACGACCGCGACCTCGGCACGCCCGAGGCGCAGGGCGCCCCCGTGACCCTGACCATCGACGGCCATGCCGTCACCGTGCCCGAAGGCACCAGCCTGCTGCGCGCCGCGGCGCTGGCGGGCATCGTCATTCCCAAGCTTTGCGCCACCGACAGCGTGGAGGCCTTCGGGTCATGCCGGATGTGCCTTGTGGAAATCGAGGGGCGCAACGGCACGCCGGCCTCCTGCACCACGCCCGTGGCCGAGGGCATGGTGGTGCGCAGCCAGACCGACCGCCTGCGCCGCCTGCGCCGCGGGGTGATGGAGCTTTACATCTCTGACCACCCGCTCGATTGCCTGACCTGCGCGGCCAATGGCGATTGCGAATTGCAGGATCAGGCCGGCGCGGTGGGTCTGCGCGATGTGCGCTTTGCCCCGGGCGAGAACCATTTCGCCACGCGGGCAGAAACAGGCGACGGCGCCAACCCCCGCCACATCCCCAAGGACGACAGCAACCCCTATTTCACCTATGACCCGTCGAAATGCATCGTCTGCTCGCGCTGCGTGCGCGCCTGCGAAGAGGTGCAGGGCACCTTTGCCCTGACGATCGAGGGGCGCGGCTTCGACAGCCGCGTTTCCACCGGGGCGGCGGATTTCATGGCCTCCGATTGCGTGTCCTGCGGGGCCTGCGTGCAGGCCTGCCCGACCGCCACGCTGCAGGAGAAATCGGTGATCGAGCTTGGCACCCCAAGCCGCAGCGTCGTGACCACCTGTGCCTATTGTGGGGTTGGCTGTTCCTTCAAGGCGGAACTGAACGGCGATGAACTGGTGCGCATGGTGCCGTGGAAACACGGCAAGGCCAACCGCGGCCATTCCTGCGTCAAGGGTCGCTTTGCCTGGGGCTATGCCAGCCACCCCGACCGCATCCTGTCGCCGATGATCCGCGACAGCATCGACGCGCCGTGGCGCGAGGTCGGCTGGGACGAGGCCATCGCCTACACCGCCCGGCGCTTTCGCGAGATACAGGCGCGGCACGGCAAGGGTGCCATCGGCGGCATCACCTCCAGCCGCTGCACGAACGAGGAAACCTTTCTCGTGCAAAAGATGATCCGTGCGACCTTTGGCAACAACAATGTCGATACCTGCGCGCGCGTCTGCCATTCGCCCACCGGCTATGGGCTGAAGCAGACCTTCGGCACCAGCGCCGGCACGCAGGATTTCGACAGCGTCGAACACACCGACGTTGCACTTATCATCGGCGCCAACCCGACCGATGGGCACCCCGTCTTTGCCTCGCGGCTGAAAAAACGCCTGCGGTCCGGCGCTAGGGCAATCATCGTCGATCCGCGCCGCACCGATCTGGTCGAAGCGACGCCGCATATCCGTGCGGCGCATCACCTTGCCCTGCGCCCGGGCACCAATGTCGCGGTGCTGACGGCCATGGCCCATGTGATCGTTACCGAAGCGCTGGTGGACGAGGCTTTCGTGCGCGACCGCTGCGATCTGGATGCCTTTGCCGACTGGGCCGACTTTGTGGCCGAACCCCGCCATTCGCCCGAGGCGACCGAATTGCTGACAGGGGTGCCGGCCGCAGAACTGCGCGCCGCCGCGCGGCTTTACGCAACA
>SKUV01000091.1 GCA_007129775.1 Paracoccaceae bacterium
CGCTCAGCCCACGCCGCTCAGCCCACGCCGCTCAGCCCACGCCGCTCAGCCCACGCCGCTCAGCCCACGCCGCTCAGCCCGCGCCGCTCAGCCCGCGACCGAGGCCGCGCGGATCTCTGCGATCGTCCGGGCGAGGATCTCGTTGAACTCCGCATCCGGCTGATCGGCCGACAGCCCCTCGGTCAGCGCGCGCGAGAAGGACGCGACGACGCCTGCGTTGCGCGCCAGCCGCGCATTCGCCTCGGCCCGGCTGTAGCCCCCCGACAGGGCGACCACCCGCAGCACCGCCGGGTGTTCCACCAGCCCGCGATAGTGGTTGTCGGTCTCGGGCAGGGTGAGTTTCAGCATCACCCGCCGCCCACCGGGCAGCGCGTCAAGTCGCCGCGCAAGGCCCTTCAGCAGCATCGCCTCGGCCTCTGCCTTGTCGGCAATGCTGATCGTCACCTCGGGCTCGATGATCGGCACGAGGCCATGATCCAGCACCGTCTCGGCCAGATCGAACTGCTGGTCTAGAACCGCGTCGATCCCCGCCCCGTGGGCCGCCCCGATCACCGAGCGTTCCTTGGTGCCGAAAATGCCCTTCTCCACCGCCCGCGCCAGCAAATCGCCCAGGCCCGGGATCGGCTTCATCATCTGGCAACCGTCGGCCTCGGGCGCGAGGCCCTTGTCGATCTTGAGAAACGGCACCACGCGCCGCTCCTGCCACAGGAAATCGGCCGCGGGCTTGCCGCCGATCTCGCGTTCCATCGTCTGCTCGAACAGGATCGCGCCGATCACGCTGTCGCCGTCGAAGGCCGGAGCGGTAGCGATCCGGGCGCGCATGGCGTGGATCAGGTCGAACATCTCGTCCTCGGTCGACCACGCGCTGTCGGGCACGCCGTATTGGCGCAGCGCCTTGGGGGTGGAGCCGCCGGACTGGTCGAGCGCCGCGATGAAGCCCTCGCCGCGGGCGATCCGCTCGGTCTGCAAGCCCGTGTCGGTGGGTGAAGCCTTGGTCATCTGATCCCTGCCTTTGCTGCAATGTCCCCCTGGCGCGCGCCCCGGCCCGTCAGCCGCCCCGCCGCGCCCCGTTCCGCCCCGCGTCGGACAATCTATCTGGCGCCGTGCGCGCGCGCACGCGCGTCGGCCGATCTCGTTCTAGGCGCAGCCGGTCGGGGCCGCAATTCTGGTGGCGCTAACGCCCGCGCCCCTCGGCCGCCGCCTCCAGCGCCGCGACACCGGGCAGGCTGCGCCCCTCCATCCATTCCAGAAACGCCCCGCCCGCGCCCGAGACATAGCTGAAATCGCCCGCCACCCCGGCCGCGTTCAGCGCCGCCACCGTATCGCCGCCGCCGGCCACCGAAACCATCCCGCCCGTCGCCGTCAGCCCGGCGACCTTGCGCGCCGCCGCCAGCGTCGCGGCATCGAAGGGCGGCGTTTCGAACGCGCCCAGCGGGCCGTTCCAGATCAGCGTGCGGCAGGTTTCGAACAGTTCCTCCAGCGCGGCCACACTCCGCGGCCCGGCATCGAGGATCATCGCATCGGCGGGGCAGGCATCCGCGGCCAAGATCTCGTGCGGGGCATGGGCGCGGAAATCCCGCGCCACCACCACATCGACGGGCAGATGGATGGTGCAGCCCGTCTGCCCGGCCTTGTCCATGATCTCGCGCGCGGTCTGGGCCATGTCATGCTCGGCCAGCGACTTGCCCACCTCGTGGCCCTGCGCTGCCAGAAAGGTATTGGCCATCCCGCCCCCGATCACCAGATGCTCGGCCTTTTCCACCAGATTGCCCAGCAGCGCGAGCTTGGTGGAAACCTTCGCGCCCCCCACCACCGCCACCAGCGGGCGCTCGGGCGCGCTCAGCGCGGCCTCCAGTGCGCGCAATTCCGCCGCCATCGCGAGCCCTGCGCAGGCCGGCAGCAGCCGCGCGATCCCCTCGGTGGACGCATGGGCGCGATGGGCCGCCGAGAAGGCATCGTTGACATAGATATCGCCCATCGCCGCCAGCGCCGCGGCGAATTCGGGATCATTGGCCTCCTCGCCCGGGTGAAAGCGGGTGTTTTCCAGCAACAGCACCTCGCCCGGGGCCAGCGCGGCCACCGCGCGCCGGGCGGGCTTGCCGACGCAATCCTCGGCAAAGGCCACGGGCAGGTCAAGCGCCGCCTCCAGTGCCGGGCGCACATGGACGAGCGAGATCTCGGGCACCGCCTTGCCCTTGGGCCGGCCGAAATGCGCCAGCAGCGCCACCCGCCCGCCGGCCTGCGTGATCGCGCGGATCGTGGGCACCACGGCCGCGATGCGCGAGGCGTCGCTGACCCGGCCGTCCTGCATCGGCACGTTCAGATCGACCCTCACCAGGGCCGTCTTGCCGGGGAAATCCATCTCGTCGAGCGCGATCCAGGGCATTGCGGGTCCTTGAGGCTGCATCCGGGCGCCCCCCTTTTCGGCGCTGCAGCGCCCCGCGTCAACCGCGCCTGCTCCACCTCGCGGCACTGCAAGAACACGGAGCGGGCACGGAGCGGGCACGGCGTCGGCACGGCGTGGGCACGGAACAGGCGCGGCAAGGGCGCGCGGGGCCTTTTCCTTTGCCGCCGGCTTGCATAGGTTGGCCCGAATGCGAAGCGAAGGAGGGCCCCGATGCCCGAGTGGAAAGACCCCGAAAACACCATCCTGATCGAACTCAAGGACGGCCTCGTCGCGATCGAGCTTCTGGCCGATATCGCGCCGCAGCATTGCGCCCGGATGAAGGAACTCGCCCGCGCCGGCGCCTATGACAACGTGGTCTTTCACCGCGTGATCGACGGCTTCATGGCCCAGACCGGCGACGTGGAAAATGGCAATGCGGAGAAGGATTTCAACCTGCGCCGCGCCGGCACCGGCGGCTCGGACCTGCCGGACCTGCCGGCCGAGTTCTCGGGCGTGCCCCACGACCGTGGCACCCTGGGCGCGGCACGCTCGTCCAACCCGAACAGCGCCAACAGCCAGTTCTTCATCAACTTCAAGGACAACCATTTCCTCAACCGGCAATACACCGTCTATGGCCGCGTCGTCTCGGGGATGGAGCATGTGGACGCGATCACGCGGGGCGAGCCTCCGGCAAGCCCCGACCGGATGATCAGCGTGAAGGTGGCCGCCGATGTCTCCTGATCGCCGTGCCAATCTGATCGCCGCGGGGCTCTTTGCACTGGGCTTCGCGATCCTCGGGCTGTTCTATCTGTCCTCGACCGGGGTTTTGTCGGCCCAGAACGGGCCGGCCGATGACGGGGTGCTGGATACCGGCGGCCCCTATCTGGTGATCGAGGTGGCCGGCAGCACCTCGGGCGAGATCGTGATCGATCTGCGCGACGACGTCTCCCCCGCCCATTCCGCCCGCATGATCGAACTGGCCGAGGCCGGGGCCTATGACGGCGTGGTCTTTCACCGGGTGATCGACGGCTTCATGGCCCAGACCGGCGACGTGCGCCACGGGGTGCACGGGGGCGATCTGTCGATGGCGGGCTTCGGCGGGTCGGACCTGCCGAACCTGCCGGCCGAATTCTCGCGCCTGCCGTTCGACCGGGGCGTGGTCGGGATGGCACGCTCCCAGGCCCCCGACAGCGCCAACAGCCAGTTCTTCATCATGTTCGCCCCCGCGCCCAATCTGGACGGCCAATACACCGTCATCGGCCGGGTGGTCGAAGGCATGGACGTGGTCGACACCATCCGCCGCGGCGACCCCCGCAACAACGGCGCCGTCACCGACCCCGACCGCATGGAGCGCGTGACGATTCGGCGGTAGGGGGCCGAGTTGACGGGGCGTGCGAGGAGCCAGTTACGGCTGGGTATTCAGTTCGCCCCCCTACAACCGCCCCGAGGCGATGATGCGCTCCAGAAACTGCGCCGTGCGCGGGTTTTCGGGGGTGGTGAAAAGGCGGGCGGGGTGGGCCTCTTCCAGTATCCGCCCGCCTTCGAGAAAGCAGACGCGGTCGGCCACGTCGCGGGCAAAGCCCATCTCGTGGGTGACGATGACCATGGTCAGCCCGTCATCCTTGAGCCCGCGGATGATGCCCAGCACCTCGCCGATCAGTTCCGGGTCCAGCGCCGCGGTCACTTCGTCCAGCAGCAGCACGTCGGGCCGGGTCGCCAGCGCCCGCACGATCGCCACGCGCTGTTGCTGACCGCCGGACAATTGCTCGGGATAGGCGCGGGCGAAATCGCCCAGCCCCACCGAGGCAAGAAGGCCGCGCGCGGTCTCCTCTGCCTCGGCGCGCGGGATGCGGTGGACCTTGCGCGGGGCCAGCGTGATGTTGTCGAGCACGGTCATGTGCGGAAAGAGGTTGTAGGATTGAAACACGATCCCGATGCGTTTCTGCAGCCCGGTGCGGCCGAAAGCGGGGTCTTCCACCGAAACGCCGTCCAGCGTGATGGTGCCGTGGTCCCAGTCCACCAGCCGGTTGATGCAGCGCAGCAGCGTGGACTTGCCCGAGCCCGAGGCCCCGATCAGGCAGACCACCTCGTGGGCGGCGACCGACATATCCACCCCGTCGATCACCAGCTTGTCGCCGTAGTATTTCGTCAGCCCCTCGATCCGGATGCGTGCCTGCCCGGCCATCTCAGCCCGCCCGCTGCAGGCGCCGCTCGCGGTCGCGGCGGGTGACGTAATCGGCCAGTCGCGCCATCGGGATGGTGGCCAGCAGAAAAAGCCCCGCCGCGACCAGCAGCGAGGAATAATTGAAGGTGGTGGCGGTGTAGATCTGCGCCTCGCGCACCGCGTCGCGCACACCCAGCACCGACAACAGCGCCACGTCCTTTTGCAGCGCCACGACGATATTCATCAGCGCCGGGGCGACGTTGCGCAGGGCCTGCGGCAGGATCGCATGGATCATGGTCTGCCATTCGCTCAGCCCCAGCGCCTTGGCCGCCGCGCGCTGGCCCTCGTGCACCGCGTCGATGCCCGAGCGATAGATCTCGGCCACATAGGCCGAATAACTCAGCACCATGGCGACCGACCCCCAGAACAGCGCCGAATTGGGCAGCCCCGGCAGCGCCAGCGCCGGCACGCCGAACCCGAACAGCAGCACCAGCAGCAGCACCGGCACGCCCCGGAAAAAGTCGATATAGATCACCACCATCAGCCGGAAGGGCGCGAAGACCGGCGCGCGCAGGCTGCGCAGAACCGCCAGCACCAGCGCCCAGATCGCGATGCAGACCAGCGCCGTCAGCCAGACCCGCATCGACACCCAGAACCCCGCCAGCACCCGCGGGAAAGAAGCCTGCATGGCCTCGATGTTGAAGAACTGATGGCGGATGCGCGGCCATTGCTCGGCCGAGGTGACGAACCACGCCAGCGCGCCGAAGACGACGACGATGCTGGCGAGGCTGATCAGCGCGGGCACCAGCGCCGCGCGCCATTCCGCCCGGCGCCGGCGGGGCGGCAGTGGCACCCGCGGCGCCGGTGGTGCGTCGGGGCGGCCTGACACCGCCCCGGCGGGAGCTTCGGGCCAGGGCACTGCGGGTTATTCGGTGATCACGGGCAGATCCGGATCGGCCACCAGATAGGTGGCCTTCAGATCCTCCACCACGCCCGCCGCGATCACGCTCGACAGGGCCTCGTCCACCCATTCCACCAGCGGGTTGTCCTTTTCGAACAAAAGCCCGTGGCCGCGGTCATTCTCGTCCGGCGGCAGGATGGCGACGATTCCGGCTTCGGGGATCTGCACCGCCGTGGCGAAAAGCGCCGTGGGCAGCGCTGCGAGGGTGGCGTCGATCTGGCCGGCAAGCATGGCCTGAAACACCCCGATCTGATCATCGTAGATCGCCGCATCGTCGATGCCGAGGATGGTCTCCAGATACATCAGATCGGTGGTGCCGATCACCGCGCCCCAACTGGCGTCGCGCAGGTCGGCGAAGCTGGAGGCACCCACGACCGGGCTGCCGGGCAGGGCGATGACGGCCTTGTCGGGCTGGAAATAGACCTGGCTGAAGCTGACGATCTCCATCCGCGGTTCGGTCACCGAAATCTGCTGGATGGCGAAGTCGAAGGGCTTGGCACCCGGCGCGATGGTCTGCTCGAATGTCAGGCCGACCCACTGCACATCCTCGGGCGCGAAGCCCATCTCGGCGGCCAGCGCATAGACGAGGCCGTTCTCGAACCCCTCGCCTCCCGCCGGGTCGTTGTTGAGCATCCAAGGCGGGTAGACCGGATCGCCGGTGCCCACGGTCAGCTTGCCCGGTGTCATCAGGCGCGGGTCCATCGGCGTGCGTTCCTCGGCCATGACAGGGGCGGGGGCGAGGACGAGCGCGGCCAGCGTCAGGGCGATGGCGGGCGCAAGGCTGCGGGCATGGATGTTGGGCATCGGCGAACTCCGTGACAGGGGGCGGCGGTGCCGCCCGGGGCGACATCCCCCAGTGACACGGCCCCGCTGCGATTCGTCCAGCCCCCGGGGCGTTTTTCCTTCGGCCCGGTGGCTCATGCGGGCTTCCGCGCCAACCGTCCGCCGGCCCTTGCCC
>SKUV01000416.1 GCA_007129775.1 Paracoccaceae bacterium
CGGCACGCGGCCCGGGGCCGCGCCCGTCGCCAGCCGTTCGGCCACCACCTCTGCGGGGCAGGGCAGGCCGCTGACCGGATCGCGATAGCGCGGATAGGCGATCAGCACCGCATGGGCCAACGCCGTCAGCCCGGGCCTTGCCCGGCGCCGTTCTGCCAGCCCCTCGGGCATGGGTCCGAGATCGCGGGTCAGCCCCCAGCCGGAATAGAAGGGGGCGCCGAGGCAGACCACCCGCCGGCCGCGCAGAAGCGCCTCGAAACCCAGTGTGGAGGTGATTGTCCAGACCTCTTCGGCCGCTTCGATCGCCGCCGCCGCCGAGACGCCTGTCAGCACCGCATCGGCGAGTTTGACCAGTTCGGCCTCCGGCACGCGGCCCGGGCGCAGGCCCGCCTCCACATCCGGATGCGGTTTGTAGAGGATCACCGCCCCCGGGTTCTCTGCCCGGGCACGCCGCAGCAGATCGAGATTGCCGCGGACCGCGCCGCAGCCGCCGAGCCGGATCGAGGCGTCATCCTCCACCTGCCCGGGCACCAGGATGCGCCGCCCCTCGGGCAAGGCCGGCAGCGCCTCGGCCCCGGTGTTGTATTTCGTGACCCGCGCTGCCGCGATGGCCCTGACCAGCGCTTCGGCCCGGGCCTCCGCGCCGGGGGGCGGCGGCACGGCCAGCAGTGCCTCCAGCCGGCTGGGCCGCGTCGGGTCGTAATAGATGCCCAGATCGTCGCGCACCAGCGACCATGCCGGCACCAGATCGGCGCCCAGCCCGCGCGAGCGCAGCAGACCGTCCTCCACCCGCGCAAGCGGCACGCCCGCCGCCGCGGCCTGCCGGCGCAGCGCCTCGGTCTCCTGACCGGCCCAGACCATGAGCGGCGCGTCACGCTGCGCCGCCGCCGCCACCGCAGGCGCAGACGCGGCGAAGCGCAGGGCGCGGTGCCGGCCGAAAAACGCCTGCAGCCCGGCCCGTTTCCACAGCCGCATGCCGGTGGCCACATGGCCGGCGCGATCCTCGCGCCAGGCGCGGGCCTCGGCCTCCAGTTGCGCCACCACCTCCTCGAAGCTGCACAGCCGGTCGCGGCAGGGGTCATACCATGTCGGATAGAGCAGCATCGCGGCAGCGAACAGCTGCGCCCGCGTCAGCTTGCGCCCGCGCCGGGGGATCGGGCCCGCGCGGTCGTCGCTCAGCCCCCAGCCGGCATAGAAGGGCCGGCCGAAGACCACCGGGCGGTGCCCCGCGAGAATCGCGTCGAACCCCATCTGCGAGGACAGCGCATAGACCGCCACGGCGCCCTGCAGCAGTTTCCACGGCGAGACCGGCGCCTCCAGAAGCTGTGTTCGCGCATCCGTATCGGCGGGCCCGAAATGGCCCGGGCGTAGCCCCTGCGCATCTTCGGGATGGGCCTTGATGACGATCCGCGCGGCGGGGTGGTCTGCCCGTGCCTGCGCAAGGATCTCGGGCAGGGAGGGTGCTCCGGGGCCGGCATGGCGGACCGAGGCATCTCCGCGCACCTGATCGACCACAAGCACATAGCCGGGTTCGGGCAGCGGCGCGTCAGGATCATGATTGTTGTATTTCGACACGTCCGAAGCGATCAACCGGGCAATTCCGGTGTGTGCACGTTGCAAAAGGACAGCATCATCCAGCGGATCACGGGCCAGCAGCGCCTCCAGCCCGCTTTCGGAGCCGGCATCGAAATGCACGCCCTGCCGGTCGATCAGCAAGCCCAGCGGTGCATCCCCCTTCCGGCCCGGGCGCAGCGAGCGCAGAAACGCGTCTTCCACCCGGATCAGCCCGGCGCCTGTGCGAGCGGCCACCGCCTCGCCCCGCGCGGCCACCGGCGTGCGGCCCCACACGCCGACCTGTCCGCCGGGACCGGGCCAGCCCGCACGGGGCGGGAGACCGGCAAGCGTCAGGATGCGACGGATGCGCCGGGCAATCCGCCCGGGCCCCAGAAAGCCACCGCTGAAGACATGGAGCGGCGGCCCGCCGGGCATCGGCTCAGTCGTCGATATTGCGCAGGGTCTGGATCTGGGACACCTGCCCGGTCAGCGCGGCGATGGTCTTCTGCCACTGGGCGAAGGGCGCTTCGGTGACATAGACGGTGTCGCCGTCGCGCACCGCGAAATCGCGGGCCATGAACATCCCGGTCGGTTGCGTCAGGTCGAGCACATAGGCAAAGCGCTGGTCGCCAACCAGATCGTTGCGTCCGAGCACCGCATTGGCAATCGCCGCGGGTTCGTTGCGAAAGATGAAGACGCCGGTGGGATCGGCAAGGTTGGGGTTCAGCCCGCCGACCTGCGCAATGGCCTCGATGGCCGACAATGTGCGGGTGCGGAAGGGCACGAGGTTCTGGGTGCCGGTGGCGCCGAGGGCGACGAAGCGGCGGCTGTCCTCCTTCACGAGGATGCGGTCACCGTTGCGCAGCGCGATGTCAAGCACCGGGTGCTCGTAAAGATCGGTGAGCCAGATGCTGCCCTGCTGGTTGCCGCGCGTCACGGTGATCTGGGCGATATCGGGTTCTATCGAGACGCCGCCGGCATTGGCCAGCATGGTCGCCAGCGTCCGGGTCGGGCGCTGGATCGGATAGACGCCCTGCGCGCCGACGGTGCCCATGATCGACACGGTGGAGCCATCGCCGGCAACCCGGCGCACCGCCACCTGCGGGTCCGGGGTCTGGGCGTCGAGCAGGCGCGTGATCGCCTCGCGCAACTGATCGGGGGTGTTGCCGGCGGCGCGGACGCGTCCGGCGTAGGGCACGAAGATGAAACCCGCGCCGTCGACCTGCACTTCGTCGAGCACGGCCACGTTCTGGCCCTGCGCCGCCAGAAGCCCCTCGGCCACATTTTCATAGATCGTCAGCGTCAGCACATCGCCGGGGTTGATGATATCGGCACCCAGCCGCCCCGCGGTGCGCAGCGCATCCGAAAAGCCGAGCGCGGGCACGACGGCGGTGGCGCGGGTCACCCGGTCGTTCACGGCGACGATGAAGGCATCGCCCTCGCGCAGGACCGAACCTGCGAAGATCTCGGATTTGTTCGGGCCGGAGCGGGGCAAGCCGCAGGCGGCCACGGTCGCAACAAGCAGCAACAGAACCAGCTGCCTGGCCCTGCGCGGGAGGGTCTGTTTCACTGCTCTGGCTCCTCGATCTGAAAACTGCCTCAACTTTTTTTTGTAACCCTATCGAAAACGAGACAAAAAAGCGAGTCGCGGTTTCGTGGTCGTTAGCGCACGACTCTCAACTGTTGCCTTGGCGCCGCGTTGCCGTTGCGCAGCGCGTCATAGGGGTCTTCGGGCGAGAGCATCAGATCCACAACTTGCCGCAGCAACTGACGGCGCCCATTTGCGGAATAGAAACCGCCTGCAAGTTGCGATGTTTCAAGCAGATAATGGCGATAGTCGCGGTAAGCGCGGCTGTCGGGGCGGCTGGGCGAGTTGAAAAATTCTGCCAATCCCTGGGTCGAGACGAATTCCGGCTTGGCATAGACCGCATCGCCGAAAACCTTGAGCGGCAATCCCCGCCAGAGCACCTGTTGCGCGGCGGTGGAATTAACCGTCACCGCCGTGCGGGCATGGTTGAGCAGCCCGGCGAGTTTGCCGCCGCGCACGTAATGCACCCGGTCGGCCACGCCGAAAGCACGCGCGAGGCGGGCGATCTCGCGCCGCAGGGGCACGCGGCCATCCTCCAGAGGATGGGCCTTGAATACCAGATGATGGTGGCTGGGAGCCCCGGTGGCAAAGCCGTGCAGGCACAATTCTACGAAGTCGGTCATCGTCGCGAAGGGGCTGTGCATCTGAAAGCTGGAATCGTGTTCCAGTTGCAGTAGCACGAGGTGATAGGGAAACCCGCCCAGCCGTATACGCTGCGTGGCCAGTCGCCGCTCCAGCGCGAGGAAGGGCATCAGCAGCAGCCTGCGCAGATACAGCCGGAATTCGCGCACCACCGGGATATCGCGATGGGTCCGGAAGTTCCGATAGCCGCGGTTCAGCGCCATGACGCAGAAATGATAGAGCGCGCCGTAGAAGATGTGGTGGCGCATGTCGCCCCAGCGGGCGGGTGCCTCGGGCAGGTCCATGTCGCAGTTGCGCAGCGCGTGGCGCATCTCGGCCACCGAGGTGTCCATCAGCCGGGAATTGCCGTTCGATCCCACGCGTTCATAGGTGACCCAGTAGGGGCGCAGATAGCCTTCCTCGAAGACATGCACGGTAATGCCCGCCTTGCGCGCCAGCGCCACAGCCGCCGCATGCACCGGGCGCGTATCGCCGTAAAGCACCAGATCGGTAATGCCCTTTTCGGCCAGAAAATCGCTCAGAAAGAAGGGCCAGTCTTCGAAGGTGCCGAGAAAGGGCACATAGCTGCGGCGGTCGCGCCAGAACAGGCTGTCACCGGCGTTGAAGCCGATGCGCCAGACCTTGGCGCCCGACCGGCCCAGCATCCGCGCCAGCCCCTGAAAGAACGGGCCATGGGGGCCTTGCAGAAAGAGAAAGCTGCGGTTCTGTCCCGTCGTTCTGCCCATCGCCGTTGCCTGCCCCGCCCGTCGTCCGTTTCGGTTGCCCGGCCTGCCGTAGGCCTTGAATACATCCTGCAGGCCTGCACGCGCAATTCCGGGGCGGGATTGTGACGGCTCTGCGGCATTCCATCCGGCATTTTCTGGGGCTCGCGATTCCTTGCCAATACGGGCGGTGCGGGCTAGGTATCGCGGGCATCGGGCAAGGGGCCCGTAGCGGGGGCGCATAATGTTCACGGGCATTATCACGGATATCGGTCGGGTGGTCGCGGTGCACAGGCGCGGCGATACCCGCGCCCGGATCGTCACCGGCTATGCGCCCGAGGGGATCGACATCGGCGCTTCGATCGCCTGCGACGGGGTCTGCCTTACGGTGGTCGCGCGCGGGCGCGCGGACGAGGCGGACGAGGCGGACGAGGCGGACGAGGGTGACGGTAAGGGCTGGTTCGAGGTCGAATACTCCGCCGAGACGGTCTCGAAGACCAATCTGGGCGACTGGGCCGAGGGCCATCTCGTGAACCTCGAACGTGCGCTCAGGGTCGGGGATGAACTGGGCGGGCACATCGTGTCGGGCCATGTGGACGGGGTGGCCGAGGTGGTATCGGTGCGGACCGAGGGCGACAGCACCCGCGTGCGCTTCCGCGCGCCCGACGGGTTGGCGCGGTTCATCGCGCCCAAGGGCTCGGTTGCGCTCAATGGAACATCGCTGACGGTGAACGAGGTCGAAGGCGCGGAATTCGGGGTCAATTTCATCCCCCACACCAAGGCCCAGACCACGTGGGGCGCGGTGGCGAAGGGTGACCGGGTGAACCTCGAAATCGACACGCTTGCGCGCTACGTGGCCCGGCTGGCGGACAGTCAGGCGGGCTGAATCCGGCGATCAGGCCCGCGGCGGCAGGTGCGGCGCAGGGGCGGGGGGCCGTGGCGCCACGCGCGCCAACTGAACGGCGAGAATCCCCGCCATCACGATCACCACGCCTACCCCGTCGAGCGGGCGCAGCGCCTCACCCAGAACGAGGGCGGCGACGGCGACCCCGAAAAACGGGTTGAGGAAATGGTAGGTCGCGGCGCGCACCGCCCCGATGCGCCGCACCAGGACGAACCAGACCCATGTCGCCGCCAGCCCCGGCACCAGCGTCACGTACAGGAACGCCGCAACCAGCTTGCCCGACCACGCGACCTCGAAGGTTTCGAAGGCCAGCGCCGGGCCGATCAGGATCGCGGCGCCGACCAGCATCTGCAAGCCCACGATCATCAGCACATTGCCGCCCGAGGCCGCGCCGCGCACCATCTGCGTGGCCACCGCCAGCGCCAGCGCCCCGGCCAAACACAGCGCCATGCCGAGCGGGTCCGCGCCCTCGCCGCCGAACCGCCCGCCCATGATCACCGCGACGCCGACGAAGCCGGCGATGAGCCCCGCAATCCCCGCCCATGGCAGGCGCTCGCGCAGAAAGACCCAGCCGATCAGCGCGACGAGAAGCGGCATGGTGGAGGCGATGATCGCGGTGAGCGAGGCTTCGACCCATTGCATGGCCACGAAGTTCAGCCCGAGATAGAGTGCATTCTGGCACAGCCCGAAGATCAGCGTCGCGCGCCATTGTGCCGGCGTCAGGTGCCAGCTCTGGCCCAGCGCCCGCGCCAGCGCCACGCCGATCAGGCCGGCCAGCAGGAAGCGCGCGGTGAGCGCCATCAGCGGCGGCGCGTCCAGCACGATGATCCGCGCGGCCGAAAAGGCCGAGGACCACATCAGGGCAAAGGCCAGCCCCGCCAGTATCGCGCGCAGATCCAGGGCCGCCCCCGTCGTTGATGCCGGGCCGAGGCCTATCGCGTCAGCAGCCCGTTGGCCACCGCGAAAGCGGCGCCTGACGGGGCCGGAAACAGGGCGGGGGCCGGAAACAGGGGGGAACTGGGGCGCCGCTCAGTCCGCCGCTCAGTCCGCCGC
>SKUV01000336.1 GCA_007129775.1 Paracoccaceae bacterium
CGGCATCTCCAGAATCTTTGATTCCGGATGCCACTTCGCCTATATTTTTTGTTCAAAAAACAGCGAACTACCGCTCGACCGACGATAAGGGGACCATGATTATGCAATACAACGCCGCACCTGATGATGCACCCGGGCGCGGCGCGGGCAGCGGCCCCAGTCCGCAACCGCTATACCGGCAGGTCAAGAGCCACCTTGTCCACCGGGTGCTGACCGGCGAATGGCGCCCCGGCGAAATCCTGCCATCCGAGATCAAGCTGGCCGAGGAATACGGGCTGAGCCAAGGCACCGTCCGCAAGGCGATCGAGGAGATGGCGTCCGAAGGGCTGGTGTCGCGGAAGGCCGGACGCGGCACCTTCGTTACCTCGCATGGCACCGGCAGACGTCCGTTCCGCTTTCATCGGCTGCGCGCCGACGACGGACAGAAGATCGCGGGCGACAATGTGCAGTTCCTGCACTTCCGCGAGACAAGCGCGACTGCGCGGGCGGCGGCAGGGCTTGGCCTGCCCGGCAAGGCGCCGGTGATCGAAACGCTGCGGCTGCGCCATTATGACGGCCGTCCCGTGCTGCTGGAACTGATCTGCCTGCCCTCGAGGCGCTTTCCCGGCATCGCCGCCGCGCTGGAGGCCCAGCGCCCGGCCTCGATCTGTCTATTGCTGGAGAGGAGGCACAACGTGCTGGTCACCCGTATCGAAGAGCGTGTGCGGGCGCGCATGCCCGAGCCGCAAGAACGCCAGCTTCTGAATCTCGCACCGCAGACCCCGGTGCTCGAGGTCGAGCGAGTGTCTTTCAGCCTGAGTGGCGAGCCGGTGGAATGGCGCACCATTACCTGTGCCACCGACAGTATCTATTACGCCAGCAATTCATCGGACTGATCCGGAACCGGGTGCGCGCCGGCGCCCGCACGGCGTTATTTCGACGCCCCCGATGCCAGGCGGGCCAGCAAGAACGGCGCGATCGCATAGAGCACGATGCTGCGGAACGCCTGATGAAAGGTCACGAACACCGGGTCCAACCCAAAGACGGCCGCGAGCATGGCCATTTCGGCGATCCCCCCTGGTGCCACCGCCAGCAACGCCACATAGACCGGCACATCCGCCACCCAGGCCACCGGAAAGGCCAACCCCACCACGAGCGCCAGCGAACATGTTGTCGCGATGATGCTGTGGCCTCCAAGCGCTGCGACCATCCGCCAGGTGATCCCGCGGAACCGGGCTCCAATGGTGCTGCCCAGCACAATGAAAACCAGCGCGAACAGCCAAATCGGCAGTTCCAGCGGAAAGCCCGCGACACCCAGCCCACCCGCGAGGATCATCGGCGCAAGCAACTCTGCCGCCGGCAGCCGCACCAACCGCCCAAGCGACCAGGCCGGAACCGCCAGCAGCACGATCCACAGGTTCTGACCGACCCAGAAGGCCAGCCCCTCCTGCGCCGGCATCGTCGCCGGCTTGCCCAGCCAGAAGGCATAGACGAAGGGTACCAGAACCACGATCGCCGTCAGCCGGAACAATTGGCTCGTGACCGAGGCCGGAGCATTCGCGCCCTGCTCGATCGCGATGGCGGTGATGCCGCTCAGGCCGCCGGGGAAAGAGGCCGAGACGGCGGTCAGCCGGTCGAACCCCGCCGCGCGGTTGTAGTAGAGCGCGGACAGAAAGGTAATGAAGGCGATGCCCCCCACCAACAGCGCGAGGCTTGCTGGCCACTGGCCGATGCGCGCGAATGATTCGGCATTGATCGCCGTTCCAAGGATCAGCCCGATGCAAATGCGGCTGCCCAGCTTTAGCGGCTTGGGCATGTCAAGCTTCATCCCCGCCAGCGCGAAGGCCGCGGTGGCAAATAGCGCGCCCAGCATCCAGGACAGTGGAACGTTTAACCATGTGGCGACCGCGCCGCCGGCCGCCCCGATGACGGCCGTTCGCAGCAACACCGGCAGCCAGTCGGGCGGAGACTTAAGGATAATCAACGGCAGTCTCGCTTCGGTTGAGGCCGAATCAGGCAGGCAGACGGCCTCGTGCGGCGGATCAAGCCGCCGCGCGGCGCGCCCGGATGACTGACCTCAGCATGGGATAGACAAAAGACAACACCGCCACTGCAAGGATCGTCGCGGAAATCGGGCGGGTGACGAAGATCGACCAGTCGCCATCCGAAAGGATCAGCGCGCGGCGCATGTTCGTCTCGATCATGAAGCCCAGCACCAGCGCCAGGATCATCGGCGCCGGCGGAAAATCCAGCTTGCGCATGATATAGCCGAGCACCCCGAACAACAGAACCAGCCGCACGTCGAACATCAGCCCGGTGATCGCCAGTGCCGCCATGAACGACACCCCCGCGATCCCTGTCAGCAGATAAGGTTTGGGGATGCGCACGACCATGGCAAGCCAGGGGGTCAGCAAAAGCCCGACGATCAACAGCACGACTGCACCAAGCGCGAGGCCGAAGAACAGGCTGTAGACCAGCACGGGTTCCTGCGTGAAAATCTGCGGCCCCGGACGCAGGCCATAAAGGATCATCGCTGCAAGGATCACCGCCGCGGCGCCCGACCCGGGAATACCCAGCGCCAGGAGCGGCACCATCGCGCCCCCTTCCGTGGCGTTGTTGGCCGATTCCGGCGCCGCCACCCCTTCGAGAGATCCGCGGCCGAATTCATCGGGCTTCTTCGAAAAGCGCTTGGCCTCGTTATAGGCGATGAAGGCGGCGATCGAGCCACCGGCCCCCGGGGCGGCTCCGACCGCCATACCGATCCCGGTCGAGCGAAGCATGGTCGGCACCACCGAACGGATCTCGGCCCAGCTTGGCAAGGCGCGCGAATAGGCGGCGATCTTTTCAGTCGCGCCCCCCTTCTGGATTTGCACAAGCACCTCGGCCACGGCAAAGACGCCGATCATCACAATCAGGAAGCTGATACCGTTCATCAGCTCGAACCGGCCAAAGGTAAAGCGCGGCATCCCGCTGAAGGGGTCAGTGCCGATGGTCACGACAAGCAACCCCAGCAGCGTGGCCAGAGCACCCTTGAAGATGTTCTTGGTGGCAAGGCTGGCCACCATCGACAGTCCGAAGATACCCACGGCGAAATACTCTGCCGCGCTGAAGCGCAGCGCAAAGGCGGCCAGCGGCAATGCAGTCACTGCAAGCAGGATGGTCGACAGAAACCACCCCACCGCCGAGGCAATGCAGATAAGCCCGAGCGCTTTGCCCGCATGGCCCTGCTGCGCCAGCGGATAGGAGTCGAACAGCGTTGCCGCGCCCGAGGCCGCACCCGGCGTGTGGATCAGCGCCGCCGTCACCCCCCCGCCGAAATTCTGCCCACCCCACAGGCCCAGCATCATGATCAGCGCCGTCGCCGGGTCCATCCCGAAGGTGAATGGCAGGATCAGGCTGATACCGATGGCACCGTTGATGCCCGGCAGGATGCCCGCAACGATGCCCAGAACAACACCGAGTACCAGAAAGAACAGCGTATAGGGCGTAATCACGTTCAAAAACGCCTCGCCGATCGCCGCAACCTCGATCATCTGTCGATTCCCCAGCCCAGCCCGGCGTCAATACAGCGACGCGACGGGTAGCCTCATGTTGAAGACAACGCCGAACAGCGCATAAAGCATCATGGTGATCGCAACCGCCCCCAGCGCCACGCGCAGCGGCCGCCGCTCGCCCGCGATCACGATCATCACTGCGAAGGTCAGTGCCGAGGCCACGACATAGCCCAGCAGGGGCAACAGAAACGTATAGGCCAGCATGGTAGCGACAAAAGCGAGAAGCCGAACCTCGCCCGCGCCGAACCGGGGGGCCGGGGCTTCGGCGGCCTTCTGCTCAACCGTTCGCCCGCCCGCCGCATCACCACCCTCGGCGCGGGGCTGCACCGACTTGTCCTGCGCCACGGTGCCGCCCGAGATCTCGATGCCGAAAAAACCCGTGATGATCAACCCGAGGCTCGCGATCATGAAGCCGATGGATATCAGTTGCGGAAAGAACCGCCCACCCAGGTTGTCGGTCAGCGTCATCGGAGGAACTGCCTGCGCCAGCCACCATACATAGGCGCCGAAACCCAGACAAACGAACCCCGAAACCACATTCGACCTGATCATGCATACCTCCGGAAGATTGCGCAGGACGCGCTCCTTCACTCGCGGCTCGCCCCGAGAGGCACTGGTGCCCGCCGACCCAACGGCGGACACCGAAGCGAATCAATTCAGACCGGCCAGGAATTCCCGGAATTCCTCGTTCGCAATGTCGAGGTTCGCCTTGAACTCGTCGGGGCCCAGGAAGGCGGGGTTCAGGCTGCTCTCGACCCAATAGGTCCTCCAGGGTTCATCATCGTAAATATCGGCCAGCACTGCCGCGATGGCATCCAAAAGCTCGCGATCCATGTTCGGAGGGCCGAAAACGCCACGGAACTTGTTCGAGATCACCGGATAGCCAAGCTCGGCCAGCGTTGGAGCGTCTGGAAAGGCGTCAAGCCGCTCTTCCTGGAACACGCCCAGAATCCGCAAGGTGCCGGCTTCGAGATGGCTCAGCCCCTGACCCGGGTTGAGTAGAACGGCATCGATATGCTGGCCCAGCAGCGCTACCACCGCATCTCCGCCGCCTTCGTGCGGAACAGTGCGGAACTGAAGGTCCGTTGCGCGCATGAAGTTCTGAAGCACCAGATTGTCCAACGACCCGGCGCTGCCGATGCCGATGCTCAGCCCGCGCGGATCGGCGCGCGCGGCATCCATGAATTCCTCCATCGTCTGATAGGGGCTGTCGTCGTGGACATAAAGCGTGGTGGGGTCCAGAAACAGCCGAGCGATCGGGGTCACGTCCTCATAGGAGGGCAGGCCCTCGACGCGCAGCGGCGTCAGAAGCTGGGTGGGCGTCACCGATTTCAACGTCGTTCCGTCAGGCTCAACCTGGGTTGCAAGCCAGCTCATCGCCACGGCACCGGACCCGCCGACGCGGTTGTCAACCACCGTCGTGACGCCGAACTTTTCTTCCAACGTGCGCGCCAGGTTGCGCATCATGATGTCGCCGCCGCCGCCGGGGCTGGAATGGGTGGCAAGCGTCAACGACTGGGGCGGCCAGTCCTGCGCCTGTGCAGCGCTCATGCCAAACGCGAACGGCAGGGCCAACGTCGCGGCACTGACAATCTTTCTCAGGTGTTGCATCCGGTTTCTCCTCTCCTGGTGGGACATTGCGGCGCACCTCCATGCGCCGGAATGATTATGTGCTTCATATCTTATATAAGATATAACTATCTTTCAAGCGCCGCCGATACCGCGCGGCCTGGCGCATGGCCATCTTGTCGGGCAGCGGGGCTTTGCTGCACGAATCCTGCGAGGGTTCGCCCGCCTCGATCCGTCGCAGCGGGAGACGGGCCGCCCCACAGTCAGCGCTGCGCCGTCCGCCTCCTGCCGCTCGTGACGTGACTGCGGCACACTCCGCATCCTCCACGGGTGCGAGCGTCGGAGGATGCGGGCTTTGGAGCGAGACGGTGACCTGCCACGGGATTTTTCCTCCATCTGCGATTAGAGTCCGACCCAAGGAAGGGACGGACAATGAAGCGAACGAGATTCACGGACGAGCAGATCATCTGCATCCTGGCCGAGCATGAGGCTGGGGCGAGAGCACCCGTGACATGCTGATCAACGAAGCTGCGTCTTACCGCGAAGAACACGACTACTTCCGGGAGGCCGAAGATGGCGAACTTCTGATGGTGACTGCAGTCAGCAACCGGCTTGTCAGCGTGGGCGGCGAAGTCGAGGCTCAGCGCCGGGTGCGCTGGCACGCCATTATCCGTCAAATCGACGGAGAGTTGGTCCACGAGCTCGTCTACGAGCCCTGCGCAGCAGGCGCTGCGGTTGGCTTTGAGACAATCCTGCGTCGGTCAGATGTCTTGCGCAATGGCGGGGGCGTTTATGACCAGCATTCCCCAAGTGGCGCGCCGACCAACGTGAAGATCGCCTGAACCCTGCGCACTGCACAAGTTATTTCGCCCCGAGGCACGAAGAACTGGTTCAGGAAGACCAGAAGCAGGGAGAGGGTCGATTTCATCTTGCCGGGCTCCGCCACGGCCTTTAAAAAAATGCTTCTCTGTCAATGTGATGGGTCTCGCTTGCATTTTGGCACCCCTCTCAGGGAAGGCCCAAAACGCCGAAATCGGCAAATGGCGTCATCAGTCGCGAATTGGGGGTGTGCCAGGGCCTCTGCCTCGTCGTAGCACCCAAGCACAACGCGTCGAGCGTATTTCGCTGTCAGTCGTGATTGAACCAAATGGCAATTCAAACCATCATCCGCTTTAATGAAAACAATAGCTTAGGGGGCGGAGAAGGTTGGATTTCAGGCCCATCCCTTCCGCCAGATAACCCATTGAAAAGTTTCTCCCAATCCGGCTCCGGCCGGATTTTTCCGTTGTTTTCGAGGGTTATGCGGGAAAGGC
>SKUV01000021.1 GCA_007129775.1 Paracoccaceae bacterium
CGACGGCACGAGGATGCCACCCCGCCTGCACCGCCGGGCGCACCGGCGCCGGGCCTGGCGCGCTGAGGGCCACCTGCGCCAACAGCCGCGCGGCGATGAATCGCTTGACGCCCCCGGTCTTTGCCCCTATTGCACGCCCCCGAACACAGGGTTCCGCGCGGCGGAGGCCCCCTTTCGCTTTTGATGGACAAGGAACACGATCATGTCGCGCGTCTGCGAACTTTCCGGCAAGGGCCCGATGTCGGGCAACAACGTGAGCCACGCCAACAACAAGACGCGGCGCCGGTTCCTGCCGAATCTGAACGATGTCACGCTGATGTCCGATGCGCTCGGCCGCTCCTTCACGCTGCGCATCGCCGCGGCGACCCTGCGCACGGTGGATCACCGCGGTGGACTGGACGCTTATCTGGAGCGCGCGAAGGACGGCGAACTCTCGCCCAAGGCGCTGAAGATCAAGCGCGACATCGAAAAGGCCCGCGCCGCGGCCTGACCGCTGACATCGCGATCCATGCCTGCCTTTTTCGGCCCCGCGCAGCCCACGCGGGGCCGCGTCAATTCGGCCGTTTGCGCAGGACGGATGGGCCTTCTACCTGCGTCACGCCGATGATACGATCCTGCCCATGATCGCCACGATCCGCCTCTTTGCCCTTGGGCTGCTGAGCCTGACGCTCGCCCTGACCAGCGTGACCGGGGCGGTCGCGCGCAGCGCGGCGCAGGGCCAGTATTCGGTGACGATCTGCGGCATTGACGGGGTGGTGCAGATCACGCTCGACGCGCAGGGAAATCCCGTGGCGCCGATGCATCCCTGCCCCGATTGCGCGCTGACCCTTGTCGCGGCGCTGCCCGAAAGCGCAGGCGCGCCGGGGCCCGCGGTTGCGATCACGCGCCTCGCACCGGTTCCGCCGGTGCCGGCGATCCTGCCTGCGCGCGTGCCGCCGGCGCTGGCCCGGGGGCCTCCCCGGTCTGTCTGACCCATCGCACCGATAATCAGACAGACGAAAGGACAGCGCAGATGAAACGCGCCATTCTGGCCGCCATTGCGGCCACCACATTCGCTGCTCCGGCGGCTCTTGCCCATGAGGGCGTGCATGTAATCGACCCCTATGCCCGGGTCTCGACCCCGACCTCTGCCTCGGGCGCGGCTTTCATGGTAATCGACAATCACGGGCACGCCGACGACCGCCTTATCGCCGCGCATTCCGATGTGGCCGAGCGGGTGGAGTTGCACACCCATGAAGAAGACGCTGCCGGCGTGATGCGGATGATCCATGTGGAAGAGGGTTTCGTCATCCCCGCGGGGGGTGAAATCGCGCTCGACCGGGGCGGCAAGCATGTGATGTTTCTCGGCCTGAACCGGCCGCTGGAGCAGGGCGATATCGTTTCCGTCACCCTCGTCTTCGAGAACGAGGGCGAAGTGATCGTCGAGATGCCCGTGGATAACGAGCGCGGCGTCAGCCATGGCGGCCACGACCATGGGCACGACCACGACCATGGGCACGACCATGGGCACAGCCACGGAAACTGACGGCCGTCACGGACAAGACAAGGGCCCGGCTGCATCTGCAACCGGGCCCTTTTTTCATGTTGTCGTGGCGCCGGCCTTACCGCGCGCAATGGGTCTCCGCGGCGCTGGCAAAGGCGCGGTAACGTTGCCAGAAGGCATTGTCGCGTTCGGTTTGCGACATGCGCACATCCTGCGCCCGCTGCGGATCACGGAAGAAGCGGGCCGCCTGACGCTGGTCACCGCGCGTCAGGGTCTGGGCGGCGACGCGGTCGATGCAGCTGCACAGGGCGCGCGTGGCCGCGGCGCGCCCGGAGTTCAGGCAGGCACGCTCAATCGGGCCGGCCGCGGCCGGCGCGGGGGCGAGCGGCAGGGCAAGGGCCAGAAGGGCGGCTGCGAATACGGTTTTTTTCATCGGGACTGCCTCGGGTTTCTCGTTTTGGATGTGCCGGCTGCGACGGGCGCGGTGCCGGCCGATGACGATTGCCTCGCCTTACGGTGGCCGGTGACACAAGAATATGGCGATTCGGCGGCGATGTGGCCTGAAATCTTGCACGCTTGCCGCCCCCGCGGCGGTTTGTCGCCGAGAGACACGCTGCCGGCTGCGGAATGGCGGGCGATTGCCCCGCGGGTTCACCGACCGTCAAGGCTGCTCATCCCATGGCTGCCTGAGGGCGCGGGAGCTTTGCGCCCGAGCGAGGGAAAGCCGGCCCGTATGTCATTAACGTGTTACACTGCAGGGCTAGGACGCCGGCACTGGACACGCCCAACCCGGGCGACATTGCAAAGGAGCGTCCGATGCACACTTTTCACCGACTTCCTGCGGCAGCCTCCGTACTTGCGCTCGCTGCGGGCATCGCCCATGCTCAGGAGATCGACCCGAACCTTCCGAGTTACGAAGCGGTTTCGGGTGTTTCCGGCAACCTGACTTCCATCGGGTCGGATACGCTGAACAACCTGATGACCCTGTGGTCGGAAGGGTTCCGCGGCTTCTATCCCAACGTCGCCGTGCAGATCCAGGGCGCCGGTTCGGGCACCGCCCCGCCCGCACTGGTCGAAGGCACGGCCCAGTTCGGCCCGATGTCGCGCCCGATGCGCGGCTCGGAGATCGAGGAGTTCGAGGCGCGCTACGGCTACGAGCCGATCCCGATGCGCGGCGCCATCGACGCCATCGGCGTGTTCGTGCATCGCGACAACCCGGTGACCTGCCTCAGCCTGCAGGAAGTCGACGCCATCTTCTCGTCCACCCGCGCTGGCGGTGCGGATGCGGCGATCACCACATGGGGCCAGGTCGGCGCGACCGGCGAATGGGCCGACCGTCCGGTGGCCATGTATGGCCGCAACTCGGCCTCGGGCACCTTCGGCTATTTCCGCGAGGTGGCACTGTTCGGCGGCGACTACAGCCCCGAAGTGCGTGAGCAGCCCGGCTCTTCGACCGTGATCCAGGGCGTTGCCGCCGATCTGGGCGGCATCGGCTATTCGGGTGTGGGCTATGCCACCGCCGATGTGCGCGCGCTGGAAATCCGCGGTGAAGATGGCGAGTGCTATGACACCGAAGCGGCCCCCGAGGGCCTGTATCCCATCGCGCGCTTCCTCTACGTCTACATGAATGTGGACCCGAACGCCGCGCTGGAGCCGCTGCGCGCCGAATTCGTGCGCTACGTCTACAGCCAGGAAGGGCAGAACGACGTGGTGCGCGCCGGGTTCTTCCCGGTGACCGCGCGGATCGCCGACATGGACCTGGAAGCCTTCGGCCTGAAGTGAGCGCGCCCATTCCGAAGGGTGGGGCAGCCGACGCTGCCCCACCCCGTTCGTTTTCCAAACCTCTGGACATCACCCGATGAGCGACACCGCCCCGACCGGCACAAAGGCGCGCGCAGCGCAGGCCCGCCGCCGCCGCATGACAACCCGCGCCAGCGTAAAGATCGGCGAGCGCCTTGCCGGGGGCATCATCACCGTTGGCGGGCTGATGGTGATCGTCGCCGTGCTGGGGATCATGGTGTTTCTGGTCCGCGTGGTGGTGCCGCTGATGGCGGGCGGCGAGTTGCATGGCAGCGTGCGCTACCAGCTCGACACCGATCAGGATATCGTCTGGATCAACGGCGATGAATTCCAGACCTTTGGGCTGGCGCTGGCCGCCGAGGGGAGGGTGATCGCCTTTCACATTCCCACCGGCACTGAAATCACGCGCACGCAATGGGATTTCGGCGGCGCCGGTGTCACGGCGGTCGCCGGCACGCTGGAGCGCGACCGCATCGCCCTCGGCTTTGACGACGGATCGGTGCGCTTTGCCACGCTGGGGGTGACCAGCACCTCGACCGCGCGGCGCAACATGCCCTCCGGGCTGACCGAACTGGACGCGCGCGACCGCACGGTTGAGGGGCGCATCTTTACCGAAGTCGGCACCGGGGACTTCCGCACGCTGGACGGTGTGATCGATCTGGGCGAGTCCGAGCCGGTGTCCGATGTGGCCATCGTGGCGGTGGATTACCGGATCGGGGGCACCCGGGAGCGCCCGGTCATCGCCTTTGCCACGGCGGATGCCGAAGGCCAGGTGCGTGTCAGCCGGTCGCGCGTGCAGATCAACATGATGACTGGGGCCGAGACCATCACCACGACGACGGCGGAGCTTCCGCCGCTGGGGCTGGAGGCGGGTGTGCGCGTTACCGGCATCCTGATGTCCGGCAACGCCGACCGCGTGATGGTCGCCGCGGATGACGGTTACATCTATCGCTACGACCTGCGCGACCAGAACAACCCGCAACTGGCCGAACGTGTCCGCGTGGCTGATGATGGTGTGGCTGTAACGGCCATGACCTATCTGACCGCCGAGGATGCGCTGGTCGTCGGCACGGAAAACGGCGATGTGATGGTGTGGTTCCGCCTGCAGACGGGGACAGGCGCCACCACCGACGGGCGCGAACTGGTGCGCGCGCGCACCCATGCGCCGATGCCTGCCGCCATCGTGGACCTGTCCGAAGCGCAGCGCGCCAAGGAATTCGTCGCCGTCGATGCCGAGGGCAATGTCTGGGTCTATCAGTCCACCGCCGATCAGGTGCTGTTCCGGCTGGCGCGCTCGGGCGATGTGACCACGCCATCGACGGCGATGATCTTTCCGCGCGGCAATGGCGTGATGCTGGTCAGCCAGGGCGGCGAGGTCGAGGCCTGGCAATACAGCCAGCGCCACCCCGAGGTGACGCTGCGCGTGCTGTTCGGGCAGCTCTGGTATGAGGGTTATTCCGAACCCGCCTTCGTCTGGCAATCCACGGCCGCCGTTGATTCGGCCGAACCGAAATATTCGCTCATCCCGCTGATCTTCGGCACGTTCAAGGCGGCCTTCTATGCCATGATCTTTGCCGTGCCGATTGCGCTGATGGCGGCGATCTATACCTCGGAATTCGTCGACCGGCGCGTGCGCGGCACCGTGAAGCCGATGATGGAGATGATGGAATCGCTGCCCACGGTGGTTCTGGGTTTCATCGCGGCGCTGGTGCTGGCGCCCCTGGTCGAGGAATGGATCGGCGCGGTGCTGCTGGGTTTCTTCGCGCTGCCCATGGGGCTGATGATCGGCGCCTTTGCCTGGCAGACCCTGCCCGCGCCGGTGGCGCTGCGCTACAACGGCTTTCCGAAATTCGTGCTGATGGGTCTGTCCATCCTGATCACGGCCTGGGTGGCGATGCAGCTTGGCCCGTTGCTGGAGCGCGCCCTGTTCCATGGCGATTTCAAGCAATGGACCACCGGGCGCACGGGCACCGGTACGCCCTTCATGTTCCTGATCCTGCTGCCGCTGAGCTATTTCGCGGTCGCCTGGAGCTTCCGCAAGCAGTTCGGGCATCATTACCGCGACCTGATCGGCGGCATGGACCGGTCGCGCGCGGGGATGGTCGATGCCGGGCGCTGGCTGGCGCTGCTGGCGGTGGCGATGGGGGTTTCGTTCCTTGCGGCCTCGGCGCTGACGGCGGTCGGCTATGACCCGCGCGGCAGCTTCATCGACAGCTATCAGCAGCGCAACGCGCTGGTGGTGGGCTTCATCATGGCCTTCGCCGTCATTCCCAACATCTACACCCTGGCCGAGGACGCCTTGAACGCGGTGCCGGGGCACCTGCGCGCCGCCTCGCTGGCTTGCGGGGCGACGCCGTGGCAGACCGCGCGCTGGGTGGTGCTGCCCACGGCGGCTTCGGGCGTGTTCTCGGCGGTGATGATGGGCATGGGCCGCGCGGTGGGCGAGACCATGATCGTGGTCATGGCGGCGGGCAACACGCCGATCATGGAATGGAACATCTTTTCCGGGCTGCGCACGCTTTCGGCCAATATCGCCATCGAACTGCCCGAAGCGGTGCGCGACGGCACCAACTACCGGGTGCTGTTCCTGGCGGCGCTGACGCTCTTCGTCATGACCTTTGTCATCAACACCGGGGCGGAGCTGATCCGCCAGCGCTTCCGCAAGCGCGCCTTCAACCTGTGATCGCGGGGATACGGGAATGACTATCATCAATGAACAACGCCCCCCCGCCTCGGGCGCTGCCGGGGTGGCCGGCGTGGCCGCGCGCGATGCGGTGGCCCCGCGCGGCCGCCGCCGGTTTTCCGCCGATCTGTCGGCGCTGGGCGAGCCCGCGCTCTGGGGCTTCGGCGGCGCGCTGGCGCTGGGCATCATCATGATCGCCGTCTTTCTGATGGCGGTGCTTTACAACGGCGCCAGGACCTTCTGGCCCAGCAAGATCGACCGGGTGGAACTGACCGATGGCAGCGTGATCGCGGGCACCGAACGGCGCGGCACGATCTTCCGCCCGCAACTGGGCAGCCTGGATGACGCCACCCGCGCCGAGGTCGAGGCCA
>SKUV01000173.1 GCA_007129775.1 Paracoccaceae bacterium
CAACCAGAGATCCGGCGCGCCGCGAGCAGACATCCCCCCAGATGGCATGCGCAGCCGGACCCCCGTGAAAGGGGCCCCAGAAATGGGACGAGGGCGGCGGATCGGGCAGTGGCAGCAGCCTGATCCGCCGTTTTCCTTTCGCGGCAACGACACGAGGCAACTCGGGGGCCAGATCAAGGAGCCGCGGGACAGTGGCGCGCAGGTTCAGAGGCGAGTTCCACCAGAAGGTGGACGCGAAAGGGCGGGTCTCGGTACCGGCCCTGTTTCGCCGCGTCGTCGAAGCCGCCGACCCGGACTGGACTGAGGGCAAGCGCCCCAACCTCGTCATCGTCTACGGCGATCATCGCCGCAAGTATCTGGAATGTTACACGATCGAGGCGATCGACGATATCGACACCCGGATCGATGCGCTGCCGCGCGGCTCGATGGAGCGCAAGATGCTGGAACGGCTGATGCACGGCCAGTCCTATCCCACACAGATCGACGAGGATGGCCGGATCATCCTGCCGCAGAAGCTGCGCGAAAAGATCGATCTGAGCGCGGAGGCTTTCTTCATCGCCTCGGGCGACCGTTTCCATATCTGGAAGCCCGAAACCTACGAGGCCGAGGAAATCGCGCGCACCGAAGCATGGCTGGAGGAATTCCCCGAAGATTTCGATCCGCTGTCGCTGTTGCCGGAGAAGGGGGCGAGTGGCTGATGCCTGTGCCCGATTGCGCAGCGCCCCAGCCCCCTCATGTTCCGGTCCTTCTTGCACCGATTCTTGCGGCCATGGCGCCGGTGCGGGGCGTCTGGGTCGATGGCACTTTCGGCGCGGGCGGCTATGCGCGGGGGCTTCTGGAGGCGGGCGCCGAGCGGGTGATCGGGATCGACCGCGACCCAGCTGCACTGGCGATGGCGCAGGGCTGGGCCGGGGAATGGGGGGCACGGCTGCAGCTGTTGCAGGGCAATTTCGCCGAACTCGACCGGCTCGCTGGCGGGCTGGTGTCGGGCGTGGTGCTCGATCTCGGGGTCTCGTCGATGCAGCTTGATCAGCCCGGGCGCGGTTTTTCCTTTCTGCGCGACGGCCCGCTCGACATGCGCATGGCGCAGGCGGGGCCTTCGGCGGCCGATCTGGTCAACTCCGTGCCCGAGGCGGTTCTCGCCGACATCCTGTATCACTACGGCGAGGAACGCGCGGCGCGCCGGATCGCGCGCGCCATCGTCCGGGCGCGGGCCGAGGCGCCCATCGCCACCACCATGCGCCTTGCCGAGATCGTCGCATCCTGCCTGCCGCGCCCCAAACCGGGCCAGAGCCACCCCGCCACGCGCAGCTTTCAGGCGCTGCGCATTGCGATCAACGATGAATTCGGCGCGCTGGTGGCGGGCCTTGCCGCGGCCGAACGCGCGCTGCGGCCGGGCGGGCGGCTGGCCGTCGTCAGCTTTCATTCGATGGAGGACCGTGTGGTGAAACGCTTCCTTCAGTTGCGCAGCGGCGCGGCGCCGGGCGCCAACCGCTATGCGCCCGAGGCCATGCCCGAACCGGCGCGCTTTCGCCTGACCCCGCGGCGCGGGATCACCGCCGATGCAGCCGAACTGGAGGCCAACCCGCGGGCGCGTTCGGCGACGCTGCGCATGGCCGAGCGGCTCGACACACCCGCCGGCCCGCCGCCCGATGCGGCCGCGCTGGGCCTGCCGGCGCCCGATCTGGCCGCACTGGTCGCGGGGGGTCGGGGCTGATGCGCGGGATTTTCTATGTTCTGGCGGCGCTGGGGGTGATCGGCCTTGCCTTCTGGGCCTATGGCGAGACCCACAAGACCCAGCGCGCGCTGGCCGAGTTGCGACAGACGCAGGCCGAAGTTTCATCCCTGCGCGAGGCGCTGGGGGTGCAGCGGGCCGAATGGGCCTATCTGAACCGCCCGGCGCGGCTGCGCGAACTGGCGGAACTCAATTTCGACGGGCTGGGCCTCATGCCGCTGTTGCCGGAGCATTTCGGCAGCGTCGATCAAGTCGCCTATCCCGCCCCGGAACTGCCGGCGCTGAACCAGCCGGTGGAGACCTTCGGCGCGATCGACGGCGTGACGCCGCTGCTCGCCCCCCGGCCCGGCACCGACACACCCCAGCCCGAGGTGATGGAGCCATGATCCGCACCCCCCTGCGCCCTCTTGCCCGTATCCTGCGCGCCCGCGAAACCGGCGAGAACCCCGACGCCATCGAGCGCGAAAACCTGCGCCTGCGCCACGAGGCGATGCGCGATCAGGCCCGCGCCCGGGCCGAGGGGCGGCTTCTGGTGCTGACCGGGATTTTCTGCCTCGCCTTCGCGCTGGTGGGCGGACGCATGGGGCTGGAAGCGGCGAGCCCCCCGCAAGAGCCGCGTACCACCGCGTTCGAGGCCGATATCTCGGCCAGCCGTGCCGATATCGTGGACCGGCATGGCCGGGTTCTGGCCACCAACCTCGTGACCCATTCGCTCTATGCCCAGCCCCATGTGATGATCGAACCCGAGCGCGCGGCGCGCGAACTGGTGGAGATATTTCCCGATCTCGACCTCGAAAGGCTGACGCGGCAATTCACCGACCCGGCGCGGCGGTTCGTCTGGATCAAGCGCCGGCTGTCGCCCGAACAGACCCAGGCGGTGCACGATATCGGCGAGCCGGGGCTGCTGTTCGGCCCGCGCCAGATGCGGCTCTATCCTAACGGGCCGCTGGCCGCCCATGTGCTGGGCGGCGCGGGCTTCGGCCGCGAGGGCGTGTCGGCGGCCGAGATCGTCGGGGTGGCCGGGGTGGAGCGCGTCTTCGACGACTATCTGCGCGATCCGGCCAATGCCGGGGCGCCGCTGCAACTGGCGCTCGATCTGACGGTGCAGGCTGCGGCGCGCGAGGTGCTCGAAGGCGGGATGCGGCTGCTGTCGGCCAAGGGCGCCACCGCGGTGATCATGGATGTGCACAGCGGCGAGGTCGTGACCCTGATCTCGCTGCCCGATTTCGACCCCAACCAGCGCCCCCTGCCGCTGATCGAGGGCGATGCCGCCGACAGCCCGCTGTTCAACCGCGCGGTGCAGGGGCTTTACGAACTGGGCTCGGTCTTCAAGCTCTTTCCCGTCGCCCAGGCGCTCGACGAGGGGCTGGTAAACCCCTCCACCAGAATCGACACCCGTGGACCGCTACGCTGGGGCCGCTTCACGATCAACGATTTTTCCAACCTTGGCCCGTCGCTGTCGGTCAACGATGTCTTCGTGAAAAGCTCCAACATCGGGACGGCGCGAATCGCCCAGATGATCGGGGCGGAGCGGCAGAAGGCGTTTCTGGAACGGCTGGGCCTGATGGCGCCCACCTCGATCGAACTGACCGAGGCGCCCACCGCCCGGCCGCAGACCCCGTCGAACTGGTCGGAATTGTCGACGATGACGATTTCCTACGGGCACGGCATGTCCTCCAGCCCGCTGCACCTGGCGGCGGCCTATTCCAGCATCATCAACGGCGGCACGCTTGTGGAGCCGACGCTGCTGCGCCGCAGTCGGGTCGAGCCGGGGCCGCGGGTGGTCTCGGCCGAGACCTCGGCGATCATGCGCGGCATGATGCGCGAGGTCGTCACCGGCGGGACCGCCAGTTTCGGCGAGGTGCCGGGCTATGGCGTCGGTGGCAAGACCGGCACCGCCAACAAGCCCGGTCCGCGCGGCGGCTATCTGGAAAATGCCGTGATCTCGACCTTCGCCAGCGCCTTTCCGATGGATGACCCGCGTTACGTCGTGATCGTCACCTTCGACGAGCCGGTGGAAAGCACGGGGCTGGAGCCGCGCCGCACGGCCGGCTGGACGGCCGTGCCCGTCGCGGCCGAGATCATCCGCCGCACCGCGCCGCTGCTGGATATCCGGCCAGAGATTGCCATGCCGGCGCGCAATGGGATAACAGCCGTCCGGAACTGAAAACCGGGCATTCGGGGTAGGGACGGGCCATGGCACAGCCGCCGAAACGCAGGACGCTGGCCGATCTCGGCCTTGCCGCCCGGGGCGGGCAGGAGGCTACGATTACCGGGCTTGCGGTGGACAGCCGCGAGGTGAAGCCCGGGTTTCTCTTTGCCGCGCTGCCGGGCAGCCGGGTGCACGGGGCCGATTTCATCACCTATGCGCTGCGCATGGGCGCGGGCGCGGTGCTGACCGATGCCGCGGGCACGGCGCTGGCCGCCGATGTGCTTGACGGGGCCGAGACGCCGCTGGTGGTGGCCGAGGATCCCCGTCAGGCGCTGGCCTATGCCGCGGCCCTGTGGTTCGGCGCTCAGCCCGAGACGATGGTTGCGGTCACGGGCACGAACGGCAAGACCTCCGTCGCCAGTTTCTGCCGCCAGATCTGGCAGTTGCTGGGCGAAGCTGCGGCGAATATCGGGACCACTGGTATCGAGGGCGATTTCAGCGCCCCCTCGCCCCATACCACGCCCGAGCCGATCACCCTGCACCGGCTGCTGGCGCAGATGGCCGAGGCCGGCATTACCCATGCGGCGATGGAGGCATCCTCTCACGGGCTGGACCAGCGGCGGCCGGACGGGGTGCGGCTGCGTGCGGCGGCCTTTACGAACCTGACCCGCGATCACCTCGACTATCACGCGAATGCCGAGGCGTATTTCCTTGCGAAGGAACGACTTTTTACCGAAGTCCTGCCCGAGGACGGGGCCGCGGTGATCCATCTGGACGATCCCGCCGCCGCGCGGCTGGTGGAAGCCTGCCGGGCGCGGGGCCAGTCCTGTCTGACGGTGGGGCGCAGTGCGACCGCCGATGTGCGCCTGACCGGCCAGCGCCCGGAGGCGACGGGCCAGACCCTGCGATTCGAGGTCAAGGGCAGCCCGTTTCAGGTCTCGCTCGGGCTGATCGGCGATTTTCAGGCGGAAAATGTGCTTCTGGCGGCGGGGCTTGTGCTGGCCACGGGCACCGCGGCGGCCGATCTGGTGCGGGTTCTGCCACGGCTTCAGACGGTGCGCGGGCGGATGCAGCATGTGGCCACGCGCGCCAACGGCGCGCCGGTCTTTGTCGATTACGCCCACACGCCCGACGCACTGGCGCGCGCCCTGCGCGCGCTGCGGCCCCATGTGATGGGCCGGTTGCTGGTGGTCTTCGGCGCCGGAGGGGATCGTGACCGGGACAAGCGCCCGCTGATGGGCGCCGCCGCCGCCGATCATGCCGATGTTGTATATGTGACAGACGACAACCCGAGATCCGAGGATCCTGCCGCTATTCGTGTTGAAATAATGCAAGCCTGTCCGGAGGGGAACGAGGTCGGCGACCGCGCCGAGGCGATCCTGAGGGCGGTTGATGCGCTGGGCCCCGGCGATGCGCTGCTGATCGCCGGCAAGGGCCACGAAACCGGCCAGACCATGGGAGAGACGGTCTATCCTTTCGACGATGCCGAACAGGCCAGCATCGCCGTCGCGGCGCTGGACGGGCTGGGCTGATGCTGTGGTCCGCGCCCGAGGCGGCGGCGGCGACCGGCGGCATCACCGCGCGGCACTGGGCCGCCTCGGGCGTGTCGATCGACACGCGCAGCCTGCGGCCGGGCGATCTGTTCGTGGCGCTGCAGGACCGGCGCGACGGTCATGATTTCGTTGCCGCGGCGCTGGAGCAGGGCGCCGCCGCGGCGATGGTGTCGCGCCGGCCCGACGGCGTGGCGCCCGGCGCGCCGCTTCTGTTCGTGCCCGATGTGCTGGAGGGGCTGTGCCGGCTTGGCGCGGCGGCGCGGGCACGCTGTGCCGCGCGGGTGATTGCCGTCACCGGCTCGGTCGGCAAGACCTCCACCAAGGAGATGCTGCGCGTGATCCTGGCCCGACAGGGGCCCACCCATGCAGCCGAGGCCAGCTACAACAACCATTGGGGCGTGCCGCTGACGCTGGCGCGGATGCCGCGCGACTGCGCCTATGCGGTGATCGAGATCGGCATGAACGCGCCGGGCGAGATCGCGCCGCTTGCCCGCCTCGCCCGGCCCGATGTGGCGCTGGTCACCACGGTCGCCCCGGCGCATCTGGAGGCTTTTGGCAGCCTCGCCGCGATCGCGCGCGAGAAGGCGGCGATCTTTCAGGGGCTGGAGGAGGACGGCACCGCCGTGCTCAATGCCGATCTGGAGGTGTCGGACATCCTGTTGCAGGCGGCGGCCGCGCGCACCGGCCGCATCCTGCGTTTCGGCCATGCCCCCGAGGCCGATTTCTGGATCGAGAGCCTGCGCGCCACCCCCGGCGCGCTGGTGGTCGAGGCCCGGGTCAACACCGGCAGCGTGGGGCGGGAGGTTCTGTTCAAGCTGCCCGACGCCGGGCGCCATTTCGCGCTGGCTGCGCTGGGCGCGCTGGCGGCGGCGACGGCGGCGGGCGCCG
>SKUV01000038.1 GCA_007129775.1 Paracoccaceae bacterium
CGCAGGCCGGTCGCCGTGCGGTGCGCCTTGAGATACTTGCGCAGGCTCACTCGAACGCATGGCGTTCGCCTGCTCACGTCGATCATCACCGTCTTCGGAACGGCTGCCTCCGCGGCCAGCCTCCGGTGCGAGCCTTCCGCCGATACAGGTCGCGCAGTGATGGTCTGAAGATCCCGCGCCCGGAGCCGGTGGCACAGCCGGCACGGCCAGATGCACCTCGCCGGGCGCTGACACGAGCAGGGCACCGCTCCCCGGACGAAAAGCGCGCCGTCTGAGGCACAGATCGGCAGCGCCGCCATCAGCCGCGCTGTCATGCCCGACGCCGCTTGCCGGCCGGGTGCATGGTCGCGCTTGTTGCGCGGTTATTCGCGGGTGATGAATTGCAGAGTTTCGCGCGTGCTGCCTTCGGTCACGACGAGTTCCCAGCGTCCCGGTCCCGTCAGTTGCCCGCTGGCGGACAACGCCCTTTCGGTGGCTCTGCTGGCACTCAGCGCAATGGGCTGGCCGCCAGTCGGGCGCAATACCACCTCCGGCGATTGTGCGGGGTCGTGCTGGACGGTCAAATCCACGCGGTATCTGCCGTCGATCGCGACCGAAGAGCGGATTTGGGGACTGATCTCGGCTGTGTGCAATAGCAGCGTCTGGTTCGGGCCGACGATGGGCAGCGGTTCGCGCACGAAATACGTAACCGAGGCCATCAGCAGAATAAAGCCGAGCATAAGGCCGAGGATCGTCAAGGCGATGATGCGGGTGGTCATGAGGATCCGGTTGCGCTGCGGTTCTTGCTTGATGTCACGACAGCAACAAGGAGGCAAGGCAATCGCGCAGGCGGTGCAGGCGCGGCCGACAGCAGGCGTGCCGACGCCTTCTCCCAAGCTGCACCTTCCGGTGCGGCAACGGGATAATCCTTTCCCTCGGGCGTGCCTCCTTCCCGGTTCCGGCTCTGACGATCCATGGGCCCGCTGGCTACAATGTGGCGCTTGCGCGGGGCGGCAGTGCCTTTCATTGCGGCCGCAAAGCGAAACGGTTGCCGCGGCTTCGCAATTCACCCTCCATGCTGCAATTGCGCGCCTCGCCCTCACCGGGCTCCGCGATAAGGCTGAGGCAGGGACCGCGCAGGAATATCTCGATCCCGTCGGCCGCGCCGGTGCGCAGGACGACCTCGGCGGCTCCGCGCTGCACGATGTCCCGCAGGCTCAGAACATCGGCAGTGCCGTCCGGGCGCAGCAGCACCATGACAGCGCGCGCGATCTCCCCACCTTCGACGAGCATCCGTGTCTGCAGGCCGATGGGACCGTCACGGGTGGCGATCGTGGCCGCCCCGATTACGGGGGCCGCGTCGCTGACCGGAACCAGAAAGCTCTTGGCAACCCACCGATCAGGGCCGATCAGCGCCCATCCGTCTTGCGATGCGCCAAGCTCCACCTCGCTGCCGAGCAGGAGCCGGTCCACCGCTTCGAAAGTCGTGCCCGGGCCGCTGCGCACGTTGAGCTGCTCTGCCGTCACAAAGCGGAACCTGTCCTCCACCCCCTCCTCGGCCCCCGGCCCCCATGCCTCTGCCGGAACCGCGAGGAAATGCTGCGGGCCCGCCGATGCGGTCAGGTGGAGGACGCCGTCGGGGTGCGCCACGCCATCGGGGTGCAACGCGATGCCCAGAACCTCTGCCCCCTGCGGCAGGCGGCCCCATTGAAGATGGTGAAACAGGTTGCGACCGCCGCGCTGGTGGGCGCCCTCGAAACTGACGGCAGCGCTGTGAGTCCCGGCTTCGCCCGTGGGCACGAGGCCCGCCGCGCGCAGGAAAGCGCCGCCTTCGCTGGCATAGCGCGCGCTGATCTCTTCCCAGCTTGCCAGGCGATAGTCCTCGCCAAAAACCGAGCGCGCCATCCCCTCCAGATCGGCCGGCATCGTGATCGGCGCACCGCTGAGCCGCGCTCCGTGATCCGGGGCCGCGCCTGCCGTTGCTGCCACATCGCCGGGCGCGCTTTCGGCTGGTGCGCCGGCATTCTTCGCAAGCTCGCGCTCCAGCCCGTCATTGCGCGCTTCGAGAAGGGCCACCCGGATCTGCAACTCTCGGATTCGTTCTTGGGCTTCTTCCTCTGCGCGCGCGTGATCTGCAGATGCACGTTCCAGGGCCGCCACCTGCCGCTCCAGCGCGGTGTTTCGGGCGTGGAGCGCCGCTTTGCGAGTTAACAGTTCTGCTTGTTGATCGCTCCACTGCGCTTCCACGCGCTCCAGATCGATGCGCGCCTGCCGCGATGCCGCGAGTTCGGCCAAGGCCCTGTTGAGGTCGCTCCCGAGTGCTTCCACGACGCTGCGGTTTTCCTCCTCCGACGCATCGATCCGCTGGCGCAAGCGCAGCACCTCGATGCGCGCCGCTTCGAGATCCTGCAAGAGCAGCGCCCGCTCCCGATTGCTCAGGGGATCGGCCTGCGTGCCTTCAGCTTGCTCCAGCCGGGCGGTCGCATCTGACAGCCGGTCGCGCAGATCGGCTGCCGCATCCTCGCTTTCGGCAAGGCGCATGCGCAGGTTTCGTGCGGCCTCCTGCTCAGACAGCGCCACGGCCTCGGTATCTGACAAAAGCTCCGCAAGGTCGCGCAGGTTATCCGCCTTGGTTTCGACCTTTGCCTCTGCCGCTGCCAGTGCGGCACGCAGGCTGTCGCGCTCCGCAGACATGGCATCCAGTTCGGCGCGCGCCTCGGCTTCGGTTTCGGCAAGACGTTCCGTCAGCGCGCGCAAGGCCTCGGCGCCGCTGTCGGCTTGATCCGTGGCTTGGGCCTCGGCTTCTGCCAGTGCGGCGCGCAGAGTATCGCGCCCGGCAGTCATCGCGTCCAGTTCGGCCATGACCCGGTCGAGCGCGGTTTCCGCACGGCGGCGGGCGAGATCGGCTTCGACCGCCATATCGAGCGCCCGTTCGACCTCTCGCTCCAGCCGCGCGACACGAGCGTCGGCGCCTGCAGCAGGCGCTGTATCGCCCGCGGCGGTGTCGGGCGGCGGCGTGGCCTCGGCCAGTTGCACCGGAGTGGCAGGTACGGATGGCGGCTGCGCCTCATGCGCGCTTTCGGCAGCGCCGGAAGGAAGCGCCTCGGCCTCGGAAAGTTGATCCGCGCTCGACGCCGGCGTTGACGCCGGTGCTTGTGTCCGCGCCTCGGCCGGGGTCGTCGGCGCGGCAGGTCCGGCGACCGCTGTAAGGCCAGGCCCGGGGATAACCGGCTCCGAAAGGGCGCCGGTTGTGCGCCCCTCCGCCGGTTGCGCCGGCTCGTCGCGCGAAGATGTGCCGGCTTCTTCCGTGGCCGTGGCAGGGGACGGTGTGTCCGGTGTGTCCGATGTGGTCGGGGCCGGATCCTCCGGCCGTTCTTCCGCAGCGGATGCCGCCCCTTCAACAGGTGCGGCGTCCGGGGCCGGGGAGCTGGTCGTGCTCGGCCCGCTCGCGCTCTCCGCCGTCGCGATTCCGACGCGTGCCGGGGCGGGCGCTCCGTCTTGCGGCTCGGACGCAGAGCTGTCCTGTCCCGCCATCTCGGCCAGAAGGGGCGCAAGCGGTATCTCGCTCACCCCGACATGGGGCGCCGACCGGCTTGAGCGGGGGCCGGGCAGCACGACCAGAACCTCCTGCCCGACAGGCCCGATGATGGTATGCATCCCGTCAAGGCTCGGCAAGTCCGGGACGTCTTCGGTGATCACCCTGCCGATGCGATGCAGCGGATCACCGGTGCCCGATAGCCATTCAAGCAGCGCTTCGGCGGGAAATGCCGTGATCCTGTGCGGCTCGGTCAGAAGCAACAGATCACGGCCGGGCAGATAATGCAGCTCGGGAATGTCGAAACGCTGCTCTGCCAGCGCGGAATTCAGCCCGCGTTCGCGCGCCGGGTGATAGGGCGGCAGCAACAGTCCAAAGCGGCGATCGGTATGCACGGCCAGCGCTTCGATTCCCGGCAGCCAGACCAGCCCCCGCAAGGGTTCGTCGAGCCGCACCGGAAGCTCTTCGAGAAACCCTTCGCCAGGGCGGCGCAGGGTGGCGACAGAGACCAGGCTGCGCGGGGCCATGGTGCTGGGCTGGCTCATCACCGCCGTCAGCCCCCATCTGCGCGGCTCCGGCGCAATCAGGCTGGCCGCCGACCAGAAGGTGAGGCCGGTGATGAAGCCCTCGCGCGTTGCGTTCACGTCCGATGTCCAGCGGCCTTGCGCGCCGTCCTCGCGGCGCAGGGTGACCTCGGTGAACCCGCTGCCACCGATCAGCAGAACGTCGAGCGAGTCGGGCCCCGAAGTTATGAAGTCGAGATAATCGACCCGTTCTTCCGCAACAAAGACCTGTGCGACCTCGCGGCCTTCGGCCTCCAGATCGAAGAGGCGCAGGAAAGGGCGCCTGCTATGGGGGAAGAAGCTTACCAGCCAACGGCCATCCGGGCTGATCCTTGCGGCATAACGTTCGCCCGCATTCTGCAGGATCCGCGGGAGGTCCTCGCCCCGGAACGCCAGCGCGCTGCGAAGGGTCCCGGCGGGGATGTCGCGGGCGATGAAGCGGGCGCGGCGGTAATCATAAACCGCAAGGTGCTCGCGATCGGAATGGGGCTGGCCACGCAGCAGCACAAGGCCCGCTTCGGGGGCGGTGTCGGTCGCGAGGTAAGAGCGCCCGCGCTCCGGGATCGGATAGCTGCGCGGGATGTCCGCAAGCTGCGACGCATCGACCTCGCCCAGCGCGCCGGAGCGGCAGGCTTCAGCGTCGGGCGAAGGCCCGAGGCTCGCAAGCCAGTCTCGGACCTCGTCGCGACCATTCAGGTCGACCTCGATCCCCGGCAATTGCAGCCGCAGGCGCTCCAGGCTGTGCCAGTGACTCAGGCAGCCGGGCTCGAAGGCCACCGCGGCAGCGCGGTCGCCCTCGTCGCCCAGGCGCAGGTCCAGGCGCTGCAGCTGGAAAAGCGTGTTCAGGGTGGCGGGATTGTCCCCAAGCAACCCGTCGATGGCAAGGTTGCGCAAAGCCAACAGGCCGGCAAGCCTGCGGTAATCGGCGCCCTGAACGTTTTCGAGACGCAGCTTTTCAAGCCGGGAGATGCGGTTCAGCCCCGACAGATCGCTTTGCACGCCACTGATGCGCACGGTTTCGAAACCAGACCCGCCGGTGCGGATATTTTCGAAGTCGACCCGCGCTCCGGGCGGGCCGGTGACGCTGAACTCGGGCGTGCCACCCGGGTTATAGGCCGCCATGTCCAGCCGTGTGCCTTCGGTCAGGCCGATCTGGACGTGCCAAGAGGTAAAGATTCCGTTCAACTCGCGCAGCGTGATGGTGCCGCCCTCGGTTTCGGGCAGGAGCCCAAGATACACCTCGCGCAGCGACGCGCGGCGCAGGGGTGCGAGCAACTCCGGGTCCACCGAGATGTTTTCGAGCCGGAAACGCTGCAGGCCGCTGCCCACGATGCCGCGGATATCCTCCAGCGAGTCTGGCTGGCGCAAAGCGAAGGTGTTGAGGTTGATACCTTCGGCGGCAAGGTCGGCAAAGAAATCGAGATTTCGGATCTGGCGGCCCTGAGGGTAGACCGCATAGGTGTTTTGGGTCACGCAAAGCGTGGTCCAGGGGATCGTGAAGCCGGGGCGATCTGTTTCTTCGCCGCAGGGCTCCACCCGCGTGGGCCGCGGCGGCGCCTCAGGGGCGGCGGGCGTTGTGGTCTCTGCCTCGGCAGCATCGCCGCCTTCGGGCTGCAGGCTGCGCAGCAACATCGCGCGGGCCGCATCGTATTCGGCCCGCTGAGCGGAATCTAGATAATAGCCCAGCAACATGAAGGCCACTTCGGGTTGCCGCCCGCCGCCCCGGTGGTAGACCGAAAGCAGCCGCGCGAAGCCCGGTCTTCCGTCCGCCGCAGGATCAAGCCCCTCCGGCAGGACCAGTTCGAACACGTCGAAGCGTTCTGCAGCACCGGGTGCCGCCAGCGCGACCTCCGTCAGCTCATAGCCCGCCCCGCGCAGGTCATCGCGGGTGTTGTGCAGCACCGCCGAGCCGCTGCCGAGCGATCCCACAAAGACCGTCACCGGTGGGTTGTCGGGGTGGTTTATGTGAAAATCACCGCTTTCGGGGTCGTGCGGCGCGTAAACGAGGCGGGAGCGTCCTTGGTCAATGGCGATGAAGCTGTCGGGAAGGGAAAACTCGAACCCGCCGAACGAAAGCGCCTGCGGCTCGGCCATGTCCGGCGCGGCAGCTTCGGCTTCAGACGCGACATAGGCGTCTTCCGGCAGGGCGAGCGTATGGGTCAGGCGGTGATCCTCGGCCCGGCGGGCAAGCTCTCGTTCATAGACCTCGCGCAGGTCGCGCCG
>SKUV01000248.1 GCA_007129775.1 Paracoccaceae bacterium
CCATGGCGCTGAACCCGGCGCGCCGGCTCGGCCTGCCGTCGGGCCGGCTGGCCGAGGGCGCGCCGGCCGATCTGGTGCTGTTCGATCCGGATGCGCCCTTTGTGCTCGACCGGTTCGCGCTGCGGTCGCGCTCCAAGAACACGCCCTTTGACGGCGCGCGCCTGCAGGGCCGGGTGCTGGCGAGCTTCGTCGCCGGCGCGCAGGTCTTTTCCGAAGAAGGCTGAGCCGATGCCAGCGATCGAGACGCCGCTTTACTTGCTGGGCCTGATCGGCCTTGCCGCCTATCTGCTGGGCTCGGTGCCCTTCGGGGTGGTGGTCGCCCGCGTCATGGGGCTGGGCGATCTGCGCAGCATCGGGTCAGGCAATATCGGGGCCACGAATGTGCTGCGCACTGGCAATCGGTTCGCTGCTTTCCTGACGCTGGTGCTGGATGCAGGCAAGGGCTCGGTGGCGGTGCTGATCGCGGGCGCGGCGCTGGGCGCGGATGCGGCGCAGGTGGCGGGGCTGGCGGCCTTTCTGGGCCACCTTTACCCGGTTTTTCTGGGCCTCAACGGCGGCAAGGGCGTGGCGACCTATCTGGGCACGCTGCTGGCACTATCATTTCCGGTGGGGCTTGCCACCTGCCTGACGTGGCTCGTCGTGGCCGGTGCGACGCGCTATTCCTCGCTGGCCGCGCTGCTGGCCGCGGCCAGCTCTCCGATCTGGGCATGGGCGCTTGGAGCGCCGACGCTGGTCGCGCTGGCGCTGGTGCTCACCGCACTGATCGTCTGGCGCCATCGCGAGAATATCGCCCGCCTGCGCGCTGGCACCGAAAGCCGGATCGGCCGCAAGGGCTGACCCGGCGGGCCAGCGTGCCTGTGCGACGCTTATTCGGCGCCGGACGGGTCGGGCGATCCGGTCGCTGCCGCGAGTGCGATCAGCCCCTCGCGCATTCCGCCGATGGCGACGCGGAAGACCAGCGGCTCACCCTCGACCTGCGGCAGATATCCCGCGATCATATTCGATGATGCGTCCATCTGCTGCAGCATTTCGGGATCGAGCCTGACCAGCGCCTCGCACAATTCCATCGAGCAGCTTTGCCATTCGAAATCGATCTCGTCCTCGCCCGCTTCCTCGCGCAGGGCGAAGCCTGCCGGGAAATGCACGCCCAGCGGCACGCGCGCGGCAATATATGCTCCCGGTTCCTCCGGGTCAGCAAACGCAAGGAATTCGGCGAGGAATTGCTGCCCCCCCGAGGCCACCAGCCGCTGGCTCAGCACACAGATGGTCTCGTTCACGGCAACCGCCTCGCAACTGACCGTCCAGTTGCCGAACTGCGTGCCGCTCGCCAGCCGCGTCTGCGCCTCTGCGCTCTGGCCCGCTCCGGCAGCAAGCCCGAGCGCCAGCACCCCGCCAAGTGCAAACCTGTTCAACGAATTCATTGCGACCTCATGCGCTTTTGCACCCCAAATCCAACCTTTGCACGCCGGACCCGTGTTTGGGAAGGGGCCGCAGCACGCGGCGCGTTGCAATCACCGGGCGGGGCGGCGGATCGTATCGCCGGGCTGCAGCGTCGGGCTAAGCTCGATCCGCGCGCCACCGACTAGCCCATCCACATCAACGCCAAGAACAAGCTCCGCCGAGCGGCGGCCGATCTCGCGGCGGCAGGCATCCATCGTCGCCAGTCGCACGGGCAAACCATCGAGCAACTCGAGCCCATTGAACCCCGCCAGCCCCAGCGCTCCCGGCACCTCATATCCCTGCTGCAGACAATAAAGCAGGCCACCTGCTCCGATCATGTCATTCGAATAATATAGAAAATCGAGCCCGGGGCTGCGCGCCAGCATGTCGGCCGTCATCTCGCGGCCCTTCAGCAGGGCCGAGCCGCCGCCATAGAATTCCTGATCCTCCAGCGCCAGACCGGCCTCGGCCAGCGCGGCGCAGAAACCCTCGTGGCGTTTGCGCGCCCGGTGATCGTGCGGCATGTTCGAGCCGAGAAACCCGATGCGGCGATATCCTGCCTCGATGATCGCCCGGGCCATTTCGCGCCCCGCGCGGCGGTGCGAAATGCCTACGACGCTGTCCACCGCCTCGCCATCGACATCCATGATCTCGACAATCGGGATCCCGGCGGCCCGCAGCATCGCCTGCGATGCCTCGCTATGCTCGAGTCCAGCGAGAATCACACCCGACGGCCGCCACGACAGCATTTCGTAAAGCACGTTCTCTTCGCGCTCCGGGGCGTAGTCGGTCACGCCGACCACCGGCTGCAGCCCGGTGCCCTCCAGCGCCTGCGAAATGCCCGACATAACCTCGGGAAAGACCATGTTCGACATCGAGGGAATGATCACCGCCACCAGATTGACGCGCTGCGACGCCAGCGCACCGGCGATTTTGTTCGGAACGTAGCCGAGCGCGCGCGCCGCCTCGAGCACCCGCTCGCGCGTCACGGGCGAGACATCGCCACGGTTGCGCAACACCCGGCTGACAGTCATTTCGCTCACTCCGGATGCCTCGGACACGTCACGCAAGGTCAGCGTCGTGCGTCGACCGCTGGGAGGGCGTTGCCGGGTCACGTGATGGTCACCTCACTGCACAGGGCGGACAAGTTGCGCTCAGTTATCCCCAAAGCCGCACGTTTTCCAAGGGCGTATCGCAGTGTGACCGCACCCTTGCGTGCCCGGCCGATTACCGGCACATAGTTTTTCAGTGGCCCCGTAGCTCAGCAGGATAGAGCAGCAGATTCCTAATCTGGAGGTCGCGCGTTCGAATCGCGCCGGGGTCACCACATTCCCGCAGCCCCGAAAATCGCGCCATCCGCTGGCCACGCGCGCTGAAACGCGCGCAGCGGCCAGAGCGCAGGCTACAGCCCGAGAACCATTTTCGCGCCGATGACCACCAGAAACACGAGGATCATCCGGCTGAAGGTTTCGGGGCTGGCGCGGCGGCCCAGCCATTCACCCACTGGCATCAGGACGACAATCGGGACCAGCGCGAACAGACTCAGCCAAATCCAATCCGCCCGATAGATATCGGCCACGACAAGCGCCGTGAAATGCATGACCGTAAAGCTCAGGAAGATGACCGAGATCACGAAGACAGAGACGTTCCGCGCAAGCCCGAGCGCATGCAGGAACGTCACGAAAATCGGTGCCGCTATGCCGGTCGCTCCCTGCAGCGTGCCGGCGGCAAGGCCGGCCGGCCCCCCGATCCGCGAGGCCATGGCCAGTGATATGCCGAAATCCGGTTTTGCGAAACGCAGCCCGATATAGGCGAAAAGCATGAGGCCCAGCGCGATTTCCAACTGCCGTTCGGGCAGCGTGCCCAGCGCCCATGTGCCGATGGCGATACCCACCGCACCGCCCAGAAGAAACCGCGGTAAAAAGGCGGCCGCATCTGAAGAGCGCGCAGCGCGGTAGGCCCAGACCTGATAGGCATTCGTCACGATATGGGGGATCAGTAGAATGCCGATCGCCTGGTGCAGGCCCAGCACTGTTGCCAGCAGCGGCAGCGCCACCAAGGGCAGGCCCATCCCGGTGGCACCCTTCACGATCGCCCCGGCACCCAGCGCCAGCGTCAGCAGGGCGATCGACTGCAGATCCATTCGGTTGCTCCTTGTGCGCGGGTGAAGCCGGCGCATGGCGCACGGTCCCGCCCCCGCGGGAAAGAAATCTCTTCACCGCTGTGGTGTTAGCCCTGCATCGGAGCGGAAGCAATGCGCCTTCTGCCCGCCGCGCGGCGGCCGGCGCAGCGCCGTCACGCCGTTTGTGCCGTGCCGGCCACCGTCGCGGACCCGCCCAGTCCACGCCCTCTTAATAGCGCCTCCACCCCCGGCATCCGCCCCCGGAAGGCGGTATAGAGAGTTTCGGGCTCCGCGCTGCCTCCTGCCGACAGGATGTGCCGCTCCAACCGCGCGGCGAGGTCGGCATCGAACGGGTCGCCCGCCTCGCGAAAGGCCTCGAAAGCATCGGAATCCATTACCTCGGACCACATGTAGCTGTAATAGCCCGCCGAATAGCCGTCACCGGCGAAGACATGGGCAAAATGCGGGGTCGCATGACGCATGGTGATTGCGTGCGGCAGGCCCAGTTCGGCCAGAACCTCCGCCTGCCGCGCCATCGGATCGGCGGGCGGGCTGCCCTCGTGAAAGGCCAGATCGACCAGTGCGCTGGCCAGATATTCAACCGTCGCGTGGCCCTGATCATAGGTCTGTGCCGCCAGCAGCCGGGCGCGCAGCGCCTCGGGCATCGGCGCGCCCGTCTCCACGTGGCGGGCGTGGCGGTCCAGCACCTCGGGCACCTCCAGCCAGTGCTCGTAAAGCTGGCTCGGCAATTCCACGAAATCCCGCGCAACGGCGGTCCCCGAGATCAGCGGATGGGTAACATCCGACAAGAGCTGATGCAGCGCATGGCCGAACTCGTGAAAGAGCGTGCGCGCATCGTCCCACGACAGAAGGCACGGCTCGCCGCGCGCGAAGTTGCAGGCATTCAGCACTATGGGCCGCACCTCTCCGCCCAGCTTGCGCTGCCGCCGAAAGACGGAACACCACGCGCCGGAGCGTTTGGAGGGCCGGGCGAGGTAATCGCCGACAAAGATGCCCATGTGCCGGCCTGCGCGCGTCACCTCCCACGCGCGGGCATCGCCATGATGCAAGGCCGCATCGAGGGGCCGGAACTCCAGCCCGAACAGCCGGTGCGCGCAGTCGAAAGCCGCCGCGATCATCGCATCGAGCGACAGATACGGCTTCAGTGCCGCTTCATCGAGATCGTGCAGCGCCTGCCGGCGTTTTTCGGAGTAATAGCGCCAGTCCCACGGCTCCAGCGGACCGTTGAGCCCGTCGCCGGTCAGCATCTCGGTCAGCGCGGCGGCATCGGCCTCGGCCTGCGTGCGGGCAGGCGTCCACACCTCCATCAGGAGCGCGCGCACCGCCTGCGGCGTGCCCGCCATCTCGGTTTCGAGCTTGTAGTCGGCGAAAGTGCGATAGCCGAGCAGCGTCGCCCGCTCCTGCCGCAGGGCAAGGGTTTCGGCGGCAATGGCGCGGTTGTCGGTCTCGCCTCCGTTCGCCCCGCGCGCTTCCCACGCCCGAAAGGCCCGCTCGCGCAGGTCGCGCCGGGGCGAGAATTGCAGAAAGGGCACGATCAGCGACCGCGACAGGGTGACGACCGGGCCGGGGCGGCCTCGTTCCTGTCCTGCGGCGCGTGCGGCCGCGACCACGAAATCCGGCAGCCCTTCCAGATCAGCCTCGGAAAGGTCCATATACCAGCCCCGTTCGTCGGCCAGCAGGTTCTGGTTGAACTGTGTGCCCAGAATGGCCAGCCGCGCCTTGACCTCGGTCAGCCGGTCGCGCGCAGCCCCCTGAAGCGCCGCGCCGGCCCGCACGAACATTCGGCGATAGAGCATCAGGACGCGGGCCTGCTCGTCGGTCAGATCGAGGCTCTCGCGTGCCTGCCACAGCGTCTCGATCCGGGCGAAAAGCGCCGCGTTATTGGTAATTTCCGAGGTATAGGCCGACAGGCGCGGGGCCAGATTGCGTTGCAGCTCCTCGCGCGCCGGATTCGCATCGGTGCTGGCGAGGTTGAAAAACACCCCGGCCACCCGGTCGAGCGTCGCCCCCGCCAGTTCCAGTCCCTCGATCGTGTTGGCGAAATCCGGCGGCGTCGGGTTTTCGGCAATGGCCGCGACCGCGGCGCGCCCCTCGTCCAGCGCGGTGTCGAAGGCTGCGGCGAAATCCTCGTCGCGGATCTCGGCAAAGGGTGGCAGAGCGAAATCTCCATGCCACGGGGCAAGAAGCGGGTTGGTCATGTGCAGGGCTCCGGTTGCAGCGGACAGAAGTGACATAGACCGCCCGGGGCCGGGGAAAAACCCCGCAACGCGCGTAACCACCTGTCGTGCTCGCGCTTGCCGTCGCCCCGTCAAGCCCTTACACAGGCGCAGGTACGGCCGGGGGAGATGATGGAGCTTTGCACCACCAAGGCCGCGTTGCGGGCCGCTGTCGTCCGCGGGCGCGGCGCGGGCCGCCGGGTAGCGCTGGTGCCGACCATGGGAGCACTGCACGACGGGCATATGGCGCTCGTCGCCGCGGCCCGCGACTGGGCGGGGCGCGACGGGATGGTCGTGGCTTCAATCTTCGTCAACCCCGCGCAATTCGGCCCGAACGAGGATCTGGAGACCTATCCGCGTGACCCCGAGGGCGATCTTTCCAAGCTGCGCGCCGGCGGGGTGGATGCGGTCTTTCAGCCCTCCGTGGACGAAATCTATCGCCCCGGCGCCGAGACCATCGTCGAGACAAC
>SKUV01000353.1 GCA_007129775.1 Paracoccaceae bacterium
CCGGGCCGGGGCCGGCACGCCGACGCTCGACTGCGCCCCCGATGCGAATGGCGGGCCGCACTTCGCTTTCCGGCTCGAACACGAGGGCGAAGACCGCTTCTTCATGGCCAGCCGCTTCGCCCCCCCGACCGCCAGGCGTCTGGAGCGTGGCGATGCCACAACGGCATCGGTCTTCGTGCTGTCCGACGCCGCGCGGCACATGGGCCTGCTCACGGTCTTTCCCGACGGCCGCTATCTGATGACGATCCACGACCCCCACGGCGTTCTGGACACAGAACCGCAGACAGGGTCCGGCACCTGCTGGAGCGATGAAACCTGATGGACCTTCTCAACGCGCTTGTCACGACGCTGAACTTCGTGATCATCCCGGCGGTGACCTATGGCAGCCAGCTGGCGCTGGGGGCGCTGGGGGTCACGCTGATCTACGGCATCCTGCGCTTTTCCAACTTCGCCCATGGCGACACGATGGCCTTCGGCACGATGGCCACGATCCTGACCACATGGACGTTGCAGGCGGGCGGCATCGGACTGGGGATCTTTCCCACCGCGCTGCTGGCCCTGCCGGTGGGAATCGCGGCAACGGTGATCTGGGTGCTGGCGACCGACCGGCTGGTCTATCGCTTCTACCGCGGCCAGCGGGTCAAGCCGGTGGTGATGGTCATGGTCTCGCTCGGGGTGATGTTTGTCACCAACGGCTTCGTTCGGCTGATCATCGGCCCGGGGGATCGGCGCTTTGACGATGGCGCGCGCTTCATCTTCAGCGCAGGCGAATTCCGCGAATGGTCGGGGCTCGCCGAAGGGCTGGCCCTGCGCAGCACCCAGGCGCTGACCGTGGTGCTGGCGATACTGGTGATGATCGCGCTGTTCTGGTTTCTCAACCGCACCCGCACCGGCAAATCGATGCGCGCCTATTCCGACAACGAGGACCTGGCGCTTCTGTCAGGCATCTCGCCCGAGCGGGTGGTGATGGTGACATGGCTCATCGCAGGCGCGCTCGCGACCGTGGCCGGGGTGCTTTACGGGCTCGACAAGGGGTTCCGGCCCTTCACCTATTTCCAGTTGCTGCTGCCGATCTTCGCCTCGGCCATTGTGGGCGGGCTCGGCAATCCCATGGGGGCGATCGCGGGCGGCTATCTGATCGCCTTTGCCGAGATGACGATCACCTATAACTGGCGGCGGGTGCTCAACCATCTGCTGGAACAGGATCTGCCGCCGGGCGTCGCCATCCAGCTTCTGTCGGTGGATTACAAATTCGCCGTATCCTTCGGCCTGCTGGTTCTGGTGCTGGTGATCCGGCCCACGGGCATCTTCCGGGGGAAGTCGGTATGAGTTTGAATATCCGCAACATCGTCCTCTTCGCCGCCTATTTTCTGGCGCTGGCCATGGTCGCCCGGTTCCAGAGCCCGACACTGGCCATGACCATCCTGAACATGGGGCTGATCTCGGCCATCATGGCGCTGGGCGTGAACATGCAATGGGGCTATGCCGGGCTTTTCAACGTCGGGATCATGGGCTTTACCGCCGTGGGCGGGCTGGCGGTGGTGCTCGTCTCCATGCCGCCGGTGCCCGATGCGGTGCGCGCCGGCGCCTTCGGCACGGCGCTGGGGCTGATGATCGGCGCGGCCACGATCTTTGCCGCGATCATCCTGTGGCGGCGCATGGCGCCGGGCCGGCTGCGGCTGGCGGCACTCTTTGCGGTGCTGATCGCGGGCTGGCTCGCGAACCGGTATTTCTTTGTCCCGGCGGTGAACGCCATCGAGGCGGTCAATCCGGCGCTGGAGGGCAATCTGGGCGGGCTCGGCCTGCCGGTGCTGTTGTCCTGGCCGGTGGGTGCGGTCTTTGCGGCCGGCGCGGCATGGCTCGTGGGCAAGGTGTCGCTGGGGCTGCGCTCCGATTACCTCGCCATCGCGACGCTGGGCATTTCCGAGATCATCGTCGCCATCCTGAAGAACGAGGCATGGCTCGCGCGCGGGGTCAAGAACGTCTCGGGCTTGCCGCGCCCGGTGTCCACCCCGCTCGAACTGCGGCAGGAAGACTGGGTGATCTCGCTCGCCGAAAGCCTCGGCCGGCCGGTCACCGAAGTCTCGGCGCTGCTGGCGCAGGGGGCTTATGCGGGGCTGTTCCTGATCGTGCTGGGCGCGCTGTTGTGGCTGTCGGAAAAGGCGCTGAATTCGCCATGGGGGCGGATGATGCGCGCCATCCGCGACAACGAGACCGCGGCCCGCGCCATGGGCAAGGACGTGACGCGCCGGCATCTGAACATCTTCGTGCTGGGCTCGGCGGTCTGCGGGCTGGCGGGCGCGATGATGGTCACGCTCGACAGCCAGCTCAACCCCGGCACCTACGAGCCGCTGCGCTTTACCTTCCTGATCTGGGTGATGGTGATCGTGGGCGGGTCCGGCAACAACTGGGGCGCGGTTCTGGGCGGGTTGCTGATCTGGTTTCTCTGGGTGCAGGTCGAGCCTGCGGGCCGCTGGCTGATGGATGTGGCCACGATCTGGCTGGGCGAGGACAGTGATCTGCGCGCCCATCTGATGAACAACGCCGCCCATATGCGGCTGCTGACCATGGGCCTCGCGCTTTTGCTGTTTCTGCGCTTCAGCCCCCGCGGCCTGATCCCGGAGCGATAGCGGGCGTCGGCCGGACCCCATCCCTCGGCCGGGCCGCTTGCGCGGCGTTCACCGGGCGGGCGGGAATGGGCGGTTGCGGAAAAAAGCGCCACACAAGGGCAACGGATGCCCGCAGCTCCACGCCTCAGTTCAACCGGAACTCGCCCGTGACGTTGCGCCATTCTCCCGGAGCGATCAGCTTGCGATGTGTGAAGCGCACGGAATGCAGAGGGCCCTCGATCTCTTCCTGCCAGTATTCGATGAAACCGAACAACCGCGGGTAATCCGGCGCCAGGTCGTAATCCTGCCAGACGAAGGTGTTGAGCACCGAGCGGTAATCCGGCATCCGGTAGAACATCTCGGCGGTGGTTAGCCCGTACCCCTTCAGCATCTTCTCCATGTCGCCCATCGCGGCCCTCCATTGAAGTCACCGGGGAATCATGCCACAGGAATTCTTCTTTTCAATTAAAACAGTATGTTAGCACTCCGTGCCGATGGCTGCTGATCCACCGCGCCCACGGCCATTGCACCCCATCGGGCGGATCGGCTATAGTCTCGCCACAACATCTTGTTGCGGTCGAAAAAGGCAACCCCGACGTGAGCGACACGCCAGAACCCCCTGAAAGCACAGACGAAAAGCCCGGCACGCCCAGCGTGTCCATCGCCGCCGAGATGCGCACCTCCTATCTGGATTACGCCATGAGCGTGATCGTCAGCCGCGCCATTCCCGATCTGCGCGACGGCCTGAAACCTGTGCACCGGCGCATCCTCTATTCGATGCACATGAACGGCTTCACCCATGACAAGCCCTATCGCAAATCCGCGCGCGTCGTGGGCGATGTGATCGGGAAATACCACCCGCACGGGGATTCGGCCGTCTATGACGCGCTGGTGCGCATGGCGCAGCCGTTTTCGATGTCGCTCAAACTGCTGGACGGGCAAGGCAACTTCGGCTCCATGGATGGCGACAGCGCCGCCGCCATGCGCTATACCGAAGTGCGGATGGACAAGCCCGCCGCCGCCCTTCTGGCCGATATCGGCAAGGACACGGTCGATTTTCAGGACAATTACGACGGGCAGGACCGGGAGCCGAGCGTGCTGCCCGCGCGCTTTCCCAACATGCTGGTCAACGGCGCAGGCGGCATCGCCGTGGGCATGGCCACCAACATCCCGCCCCACAATCTGGGCGAGGTGGTGGAGGCCACGCTGGCGCTGATCGACGATCCGGATCTGACCTCCGAGCAGCTGATGCAGATCGTGCCCGGCCCCGATTTCCCCACCGGTGCGCTGATCCTCGGCCGCTCCGGCGCGCGCAAGGCCTATCTGGAGGGGCGCGGCTCGGTCATCATCCGCGCGCGCACCCATGTGGAGGAATTGCGCAAGGACCGCTTCGCCATCATCGTCGATGAAATCCCCTATCAGGTGAACAAGGCCACGATGGTCGAAAGGATCGCCGAGGCAGTGCGCGACAAGCGCATCGAGGGGATCGCCCATGTGCAGGACGAATCCGACAGGATCGGCGTGCGCGTGGTGATCGAACTTAAACGCGACGCGACGCCGGATGTGGTGCTCAACCAGCTTTTCCGCTTCACGCCCATGCAGACGAGTTTCGGCTGCAACATGCTGGCGCTGAACGGCGGCCGGCCCGAGCAACTTGCCTTGCGCGATTTTCTGACCCATTTCATCGCCTTCCGCGAAGAGGTCGTGACCCGGCGCACCGCCTTCGAATTGCGCCGCGCGCGCGAGCGCAGCCATGTGCTGTGCGGGCTTGCCGTGGCGGTGTCGAACGTGGACGAGGTGGTGGCCACGATCCGCGCCAGCGCCGACCCGGCCGAGGCGCGCGAGAAACTCATGACGCGGCGTTGGCCGGCCACCGACATCGCCCCCTACATCCGGCTGATCGACGACCCCAGCCACACGATGAACGACGACGGGACCTACAACCTGTCAGAAATCCAGGCCCGCGCGATTCTGGAGCTTCGTTTGCAACGGCTGACCGCGATGGGCGTCCAGGAGGTCACGGACGAGCTGGAGGATCTGGCCGCCAAGATCCGCGATTATCTCGATATCCTGCGCTCGCGCGAGCGGGTCATGGCCATAATCGGCGACGAATTGCGCGAGGTGCGCGACGCCTTTGCCGTGCCCCGCCGCACCGAGATCGTCGACTGGGCCGGCGACATGGACGACGAGGATCTGATCGAGCGCGAGGATATGGTCGTCACCGTCACCGGCTCCGGCTATATCAAGCGCACGCCGCTGGCCGAATTCCGCGCCCAGCGCCGGGGCGGCAAGGGGCTGGCCAGCATGGCCACCAAGGAAGACGACGTCGTCACCACGCTCTTCGTGGCCAATACCCATACGCAGCTTTTGTTCTTCACCACCGACGGGATGGTCTACAAGCTCAAGTGCTGGCGCCTGCCGCTGGGCGGACGGACCACGCGCGGCAAGGCCATCGTGAACATCCTGCCCATCGCGACCGGCGTCTCCATCGCCGCGATCATGCCGGTGGAACGGCCAGAGGACGACTGGGAAAGCCTGCAGATCGTCTTTGCCACCTCGGCGGGCGATGTGCGCCGCAACGCGCTGTCGGATTTCACCAATGTCATGCGCAACGGCAAGATCGCGATGAAATTGCCCGAGGATGTGCGGCTGGTGAATGCCCGCATCTGCGACGAGGGCGACGACGTGATGCTGGTCACACGGCTGGGCCGGGCGATCCGTTTTCCCTCAACCGATGTGCGCGTCTTCAAGGGCCGCGATTCCACGGGCGTGCGCGGCATCCGGCTGGCGGCGGGAGACGAGGTCGTCAGCATGGCCGTCATCCGCCATTTCGAGGCCGACCCGGCCGAACGGGCGGCCTATCTCAAGATGCGCCGCGCGGTCGAGGGCGCGCTGGAGGATGTGGCCGAGCCCGATGATGACGAGGAAGCGGTCGAGGCCGGCCAGTTGTCGCCCGAACGCTATGCCGAGATGTCGGCCGCCGAAGACCTGATCCTGACGATCACGGCCCGGGGTCTGGGCAAGCTGTCGTCCAGCCACGACTATCCCGTGCGCGGGCGCGGCGGCATGGGAGTTTCGGCGGTGGACAAGGCGATGCGCGGCGGCACGCTGGTCGCGGCCTTCCCGGTGGAACAATCCGACCAGATCATGCTGGCCACCTCCACCGGCCAGTCGATCCGCTGCCCGGTCTCGGGCATTTCGTTCCGGTCGCGCGCCTCGGGCGGGGTCAGGGTGTTCAACACCGCCGCCGGCGAAGAGGTCGTCTCGGTCGCCCGCATCGCCGATCAGGGCGAGGCGGCAGAGGAAGCAGAGGAAGGCTGAGCGCCCCCCCCGCCGGCGATATCGACGTTTGCGGCAGCGCAGCATCTGGCGTAAGCAAAGCGGGCAGCAGCCCCGGGGGACACACGCCATGGCCGAATTCCGCAAGATCCTGATCGCCAACCGCGGCGAGATCGCCATCCGCGTGATGCGCGCAGCCTCCGAACTCGGCATTGCCACCGTTGCAGTGTACTCGGACGAGGACCGTTTCGCGCTGCACCGGTTCAAGGCCGATCAGAGCTATCGCATCGGCGAGGCC
>SKUV01000372.1 GCA_007129775.1 Paracoccaceae bacterium
CGATGCCCGCATGGTCCTGGCCGGGCTGCCAGAGCGTGTCGAACCCGCGCATCCGGTGCCAGCGCACGAGGATATCCTGCAGCGTGTTGTTGAAGGCATGACCCATATGCAGGCTGCCGGTCACATTGGGCGGGGGGATCATCACGCAAAAGCTGTCGTCGCGGCGCGCATTGGCGCCTGCGCGGAAGGCCTGACGTTCTTCCCACAGCGCGGCGATGCGCGCCTCGGCCTCGGCGGCGTTGAAGGTCTTGTCCATGCTCATGCTGCGGATCCCCCGGACTTTGGCGGTGGTTTAGCCCGCCGCCGGGGAAAGGAAAACCCCGCGCGCGGCCTCAGGACAGGCGCGGCGGGGCGGGGAATTCGGGGGTCTTGTGCAGATGCACGGCATATTCGAAGGGAAAGCCGCCGGGGCGCACCACATAATCGTGCCAGAGCACAGGATGCCCGCCCAGCTCGACCTTGCAGAAACGCAAAACCTCGGCCGGGTCGGTGTAGTAAAGGCCCGCATCGCGGTAATCCACATGGGCCGACATCGCGTTGAAGGCGATGCCCTTGCCCGCCGCCGCCCACATGGCGCGCAACGTGCGTTCCATGAAGCCGCAGTTGTCGGCCATGGCGTTGTTGAAGACCCCCGACAGAAGCGCATAGTCGCAGCCCTCGGGCAGCGCCCCGGCGGCGGCGTCGAGCAGTTGCACATCGGCCAGCGGGTCGGCGGCGAGTCGGTCGCGCGCGCGGTCCACGAATTCGGGCAGGATATCGACGCCCAGATACCGCCCCGTCCAGCCATGGGCGCGCATGTAGTCGCACAGATGCGCCAGTCCGCAGCCCACATCAAGAACCGATGTCAGCGGCCGCCCAACGCTGGCCAGCCGGGCAAATCGGGCCTGCTGGCTGGCGGCATCGGAATACTGCACCGCGCGGGCATCGTCGCCATGGGCATCGAGCAGGCTGCGGTAGTGATCGACAAGGGGATTGGGGCGGGTCATGGGAGCGGGCTCTCGAGAGGGGGGCGCGGCAAGGATGCCCGAGCAGGCAGCGGCGGGCAACTATTCGGGGTTCGGAGCAGCCGGCGCGACGGTGCCGGCCTGCAGGAGCGTCCGCAGCCCCGCGCCACCCAGATGGGCCAGCGCATCCAGCGCCGACATATGGGGCAGGAAGGGCGGGTGGAACTGCGGGTATTCGGGATGGTCGAAGGCGAAGAAGCGCAGGGCGATGGCCCCGTCGTCAAAGGGGCGATCCTCGGCCAGATAATCGGCGCTGCCGGAGGGCGAGACATATTCGCCCGCGCCCAGCGCCTCGCAGATGGCGCGCAGCCGGGCGCCGCGCACCTCCGGCCCGAGCGCCAGATCGGTCGCGCGGAGCCGGCGCGTGCCGATACCAGCGGCCCCGGCGATCCCCTCGATCAGCGCGATGTTCAGCGCGCAAAGCCCCTCGCCGGCCCGGGCGAGGCCCGCGTCCAGAACGGCCTCGACCAGCGCGAAATGCGGCGCGCGGCCCAGCAGGGCGGCGATTGTCTTGCGCAGCTTGCGCAACTCGCCACGATCGGCCAGCGCGGCCTCGGCGATCGTTGCGCGGGAGGGCTTGCGCGCCACCGGCAGCGACAGCATAACCGCGCCCTGTGGGCCCTTCAGGCGATTGCGGGTCTGCCAGCTTTGGCGCGACAGTTGCACATCGTCGAGATAGACAAACACGTCCACCGATTGCATCAACGCGAAATAGCCCAGCCAGGGCAGAAAGGTGGGCTGCATGATCGCAACGCGCGGCCCCGACGCCGCGCTGATCATGGCACGCGGTCCAGGTCGTCAGGGGTGATCGGGTGGCCGGCCGGAACGGCCCGAACGACGCGTCGGCCCCGAACGCCCTGCGGATCATTCGGGGCAATTCCGGCGGCGGGGCGGACAAAGCGGAAATCCTGTGGCCCGATCACCGCGCCCGGCGCCAGATCGCGCAGCGCGAAGGCCGAGCGGCGGCCGGCGGCCTTGTTCACCGCCTCGGCCTCGGTCGTGCGCTTGTCCGGGCTGCCGCGCATGGCGTGCACGGCGCGCACGCCGGCCGCGATCTCGGCCATCACCTCGGGGGTGGCGGAAAAGCGGTGGTCGGGGCCTGCGCGCCCGGGATCGTTGGTGAAGTGCTTTTCGATCACCCGCGCGCCCATGGCCGCCGCCGCGATGGGGCCGAGCGCACCGATCGTATGGTCGGAAAAGCCCACCATGCAACCGAAAGCCGCGCGCATCGTCTCCATCGCGGCGAGGTTGATCTGCTCGGGCGGCGCCGGATAGGAGGAACAGCAATGCAGCAGGACCAGCGGCGCGGTGCTGCGGGCGGTGAACACCTCTACCGCGTGGCCGATCTCGGCCATGTCGGCCATCCCGGTGGACAGGATCAACGGCTTGCCCGTCCCGGCCACGGCGATCAGCAAATCATCGAAGGTCATCTCGAAACTGGCGATCTTGTAGATCGCGGGGTCGAGGCTTTCGATGAAGTCCAGATCGCGCGGATCGTAGATCGAGGTGAACGGCACCAGCCCGCGTTCGCGCGCCCGCGCGAAAAGCGGCGCGTGAAACTCCATCGGCATGCCGGCGGTCCGGTAAAGGTCATAAAGCCGCGCGTGCCCCCAGACCGGGTCGATCCGCATCGAGGGATGATCGGAGGGAATCGTCAGGCTGTCGGCATCGTAGGTCTGCAGCTTAAGCGCGTCCCAGCCGGCAGCGGCGGCGATATCCACCAGTGCCAGCGCCTGATCCAGATCGCGGTCGTGATTGGCGCTGACTTCGGCGATCAGGAAGGCCGGCGCCTCCGGCCCGATGCGCTTGTCTTCGATGGTCAGGTTCATCCGGCGGCTTTCCCGAAGGTGATCAGATGCTCGTTCTGGGCATGGCTGCGGTTGTCGTAGGTGGTGATATATCGATCCAGGCAAAGCCGGTCGAGCCTGGCGCCCGCGGCACCGAAGGCCGCCGCAACATCGGCCTCGGTATAGCCGTGCAGGCCCAGCGGGTTGTTGCCCCGCACCCGGAAATCGGCATCGCTGGCAAAGAGAAAGAGCCCCGGCGCCCCCGGCCGCAGCACCCGAAGGGCCGCGTCGATGGCGGGGCCCAGATGGGCGGGCCCGGCAGCATCCAGCACGCCGATGCAGATCAGCGCATCGCAACTGTCCGGGGCGACGGCCGGCTCCGCCAGCCCGGCCACGGCCACATCGGGATCGGCCAGCCACGGGGCAAGACGGGCGCGGGCGCCTTCCACCGCGACGGGCGAGATGTCGCGCCCCACGGGGACAAAGCCTTCGCGCGCCAGAAATTCCAGATTGCGCCCGGTGCCGCAGCCTGGCTCGAACACCACCTTGCCGGCGCGCTCCGCAGGCGCGAAGCGGCGCAGCAGGAACTGGATCGCCTTTTCATGGGGGTATTGCGGCGCCGAGGCGGCGTTCCAGGCATCCCAGCGCGCGGTATCGTCATCAGGGCTCACGAAGCGATCTCCAGCAGGGCTTGCGCCACGCGTTCGGTGCCGCGGGCATCGACCGCCTCGAAGGCAGCGGGGGAAAAGACAGTGGCCAGCGCCGCTGGCCCGGCGGCGACAAGCCCCGCCAGTGCGTGAAGACGTGCGAGAAACGCCCCATGCCCGTCGCGGTCGCCGGCGAGGAAGACCTCGGCCAGACCGGCGCGGGCGAAACCGGCCAGATACTCGCGGTAAGCCTCGCCCGGCTGCAGCCAGACCCCGCCACGGCGCAGGGCCGCGGCCTCGTAGCGCACCAGCCCCAGCCGCCCCCCGACCAGCGCCGCATTCGCGATCAGCGGGGCAAGGCTGCGCGGGGCGGCCTGAAGCCGCAGTGCCGGCTGGGTGGCGGCGTGACGCTGCAAGCGCGCAAGGTGATGCGGCGCAAAGAGCGGGCCGACGACCACATCGACCCCGAGCGCCGCGCCCTCCGGCCCCTCGGGCCAGCCGTGGCGCAGGAAATGGCCGACGATTTCGGCGCTCAGCCCTTCGGGATCGGCGCCGCCGCAGGTGATCAGCAGGCGCGGCTCGGGCTCCGGTTCGGCGGCGCGCAGAGGCGCATATTCGGGGCCGAGGATCGCATGGTCGGCGCCCGCCAGCCAGCGTCGGGCCACCGGGGCGGGGCGAAAGCCATCGGCACCCAGATAGGGGGTGACCACCAGATCGACCGGCGGCAGCCCCGGCGCGGCCACGAAATGGTCGGGCGGCATCGAATCGATCACCGCCACCGGCACGCCCCGCGCGGCAAGGGTGCCTGCCTCGGTGGCCGTCTCCGCGGCATTGCCGGACCAGAGCGTGTCGAGCACCACCGCGCGCAGCCCCGGCGTCTGCGCCCAATCCGTCACGCCGCCATCCGCGGCGATCATCCCGGCTTCGGCCACGCCTTGCGCCGCAAGCACGGGCCACGCCCGGCGCGGCGCGACAAAGCACGCCCCGGCGCCCGCGGCGCGCAGGGCGCGGGCCAGCGCCGTCATCCGCTGCAGATGGCCGAGGCCGATGCCGCCGCCGGCATCGCAGCGCAGGCCGACAAGGGGGCTGGGATCAGCGGGCAAGGAGCGGCTCCAGCAGATCGGCGGACCGGCGCGCGGCGCCGCGGTGGGCGGTGTTGAACCCCTGCGCGGCGATGCGGAACGTCGCGAGGTCCGGGGTGGAGGCGAAGAGGCGGCAAAGCTCGTCGCCCAGCGCGGCGGCATCTGGCAGCACCCGCAGCGCCCCGGCGGCGCGCGCCTCTTCGGCGGGAAAGGCGATGCCATAGATGCTGGGCCCGGTGATCACAGGCTTGTCCTGCGCCAGCGGTTCGATGATGTTGTGCCCGCCCAGATCGTTCAGGGTCGCGCCCACAAAGACCAGATCGGCCAGCGCATAGTAGAAATCCATCTCGCCGAGGCTGTCGCCCACGATCACCTGCGGCGCCTGGGAGGGTGCCGCGCCGTCGCGCAGCGCCAATCCCGCATCGAGCAGCGCCGAGCGGCACGCGGTGTGCCAGCCCTCGGCCGCTGTCCGCGCGGCGACGGCGGCAAAGCGTTGCGGACTGCGCGGCACCCAGATCACGAGCGGGGCCGGGGCCGGGCCGGCAAACAGCCGGCGCAGGATTGTGACCAGCGCCTCTTCCTCGTCTTCGACGGAGGAGGCGATCATCAGCACCGCGCGCCCGGCGCGCAGGGTGGGGCCGATGCGCCGGGCCGCCGCGATCTGGGCGTCATCCACCGGCAGATCGAACTTCAACTCGCCCACGTCGTGCACCTGTGCGGGCGCGATCCCCGCCGCGACATAGCGGGCCACATGGGCGGGCGATTTGGTCAGCGCCAGCGTGAAGGCCCGGAAGAAGGCAAGCCGCAACCGCCCCGGACCCCTGCTGTCGCGCGCCAGCGCGCGCGCGGTCAGATTACCGTTGATCACCACCATCGGCACGCCCTGCGCCCGGGCCGCCACCAGTTGCGCCGGCCAGACCTCGGATTCCACCACCAGCCCAAGCGCGGGCCGGTGCCGGCGCAGAAAAGCCCGCACTGCAAGGTGCAGATCGAGCGGCCCGTAGGCCTGCCGCAGCCGGGCCGCAGCGATTTCGGCCGCAAAGAGCCGCCCGCCTTCGGCAAGCCCCGCGGGCGAGGAATGGGTCAGCAGGATGTCATGCCCCCGCGCCAGCAATTCCCGCACCAGCGGCGCGACGGCGCGGGTTTCCCCCAGCGAGGCCGCGAAGACCCAGATCGCACCGGGCGCACCGGGCCGTGACAGGCCCAGACGATCGGGCAAACGGCGGCGATACATCGGCTCGCGCTGGCCGCGCCAGAGCGCCAGCAGGAGCGCGGCCGGCACCAGCAGATGCGCGACAAGCTGATAGGCAAGATAACCCGCGCGCAGACCGGGCGAAAAGGTGAAGGCCCCGGTCGCGGCGCTGCCGGCCTCATCTTGCATCCGCGTCTGATCCATGCCGACCGCCAAGGCGTACCCCCGGGGTTGCTTGCCCGAAGGCGCGGGCGAACTCAAGCCCCCAGGGGTGACGGCACAGGGGCGGAGGGCCGTTGGCAGCCGCCCGCGACACCCGTGGCGGCCGCGTTATCCAGGGTCAGGCCCGGAAGACCTCGCACGATGCACCAGGCCTTGCCATAGCGGCCGGCCAGTCGGGCGGGCGGGCAAGCAGGCAGGCAGGCAGCGAATGTGCCGCGGCG
>SKUV01000319.1 GCA_007129775.1 Paracoccaceae bacterium
CCGCCCCCTCGACGAAGGATTCGAAACCCAGAATGCCGCCGAAAACCGTCATCCGGTCACCGCAAAGCTCCAGAATGTCGCGGATGCGCGTGACCTCCAGCGTGCTTTCCTTGATGTAGCTGACATTGGGGATGCCCGACAGCCGCGCGACGATCGGGGGCGTCAGGTCCACATTGGCGGTGGCGGGGTTGTTGTAGATCATGATCGGCAGGTCGATCGCCGCGCCGATGGTGGCGTAATGGTGGTAAAGCTCGTCCTCGGTGGGAGTGGAATAGAAAGGCGGGATGATCATCACCCCGTCCGCGCCGAGCCCTTGCGCCATGCGCGCCGCGCGCACCGCGTCATCGGTCCATTCGGCGCCCGCGCCGATCAGCACCGGCACCCGGCCGGCGGCCGTTTCGATCACGCAGCGCGCGACGCGCTCGCGTTCGGCCTCGGTCAGCGACAGGAACTCACCGGTGGAGCCGAGCGGGATCAGCCCGTGGATACCCTCGCGGATCTGCCAGTCGGTGAATTCGGCCAGCGCGCGCAGGTTCAGCGCTCCCGAGGTGTCGAACGGCGTGATCATCACGGTATAGGTGCCACGAAAGGTCTTGGTCATGGCGCGAACTCCGGCGCTGGGGCAGCCTGCGGCAGGGCGAGCAGGCGCAGAGGGTTGAAACGGATCAGATCGAAAACCTCGGGCGCACAAAAGCCCAGCCGATGCATGAGCGGGACCACATTGCGCAGCAGATGGCCATAGCCGTGGCCGCCGAAGGCCCGTGTGCGCGTGCGGGTGCAGATGTCCTGACTGACGAGGATATGCGCCCCGAGGCCTGCGTCGATCAGCCTGCGGATGGCGCGCAGGCGGCCGCGGTCGGTGGGCAGTTCGACCTCCGGGTCCATCCAGTAATGGGAGGTTTCGATGCCGAAGAAATCCCATTCCACCATCACCCCGGTCTGGGCCAGCGCGCGGGGGCCGAGCCCGCCGATATCGCGCCCCTCGGGATAGGTGCGGTCCATGTGGCAGAGCGCCACGCGCGACAGATCGGCCCCGGAACCGCCGAGAATGTCCACGATCTCGAACGGTGCGCGCGCGTCGCGGCCCGGATGGACGGAGATGCCGGCGCCCGTGACGCGTGCGGCTTGCGCCGCCGCCTGAAGCGCGCGGCGCTCCACCGCTTCAAGCGGCCAGGAACAGCCGATCTCTCCGATCAGGCCGGCGCGGATGCCGCTGCCGTCGATCCCGTCGCGGATCTCGGCGACGAAGCGTGCGGCGAGCGTGTCGGTATCGGCCGCGCGGGTCGCCGCGTCCAGATAGGGGGCGGTATAGGTGCCGGTCGCGGCCACCACCGCGCAACTGGCCGCGCGTCCGGCATCGCGCAGCCCGCGCGGGTCGCGTTTCAGCCCGATCACCGTCTGATCCACGATCAGATCGCCGCCGTCGCGGCGAAAGGCGGCCAGTTCCCCGGCGGCGACCCGCCAGTCCTGCTGGCGGGCATTGGCCGGGTTCTCGTTGGAGCGATAGTCGATCTGCCAGCGGTTCTGCGGGGTGATCGCGCTGCCGGCCCCGCAGGCGGGCGCGCCCGGCGGCGCGATGTCGTAAAGCAGATGCTCATGCACCATGACTGCCGCGAAATCACCGGCCGGGCGGTCGCCGGTGACCGTGCGGATCACGCCGGTGGGAGGGGCGGCGGCATCGCGCATCGGTGGCTCAGTGGCTCAGCATCTTCGACAGGAAGGTGCGGGTATGTTCGCTCTTGGGTGCGGTGAAGAACTGATCGGGCGGCGCATCCTCCACGATCTCGCCGCCATGCATCAGCACCACCCGGTCGGCGGCGGCGCGGGCAAAGCCCATCTCGTGGGTGACCACGATCATGGTCATGCCGGCGTGGCTGAGGTCGATCATCACGTCGAGCACCTCGGACACCGTTTCGGGATCAAGCGCCGAGGTCGGCTCGTCGAAGAGCATCACCTTGGGCTTCATCGCCAGCGCCCGGGCGATGGCGACGCGCTGCTGCTGGCCGCCGGACAACTGGCGCGGATAGGCGTTTTCCTTTTCCGGCAGGCCGACCCGGGCCAGCAGCGCGCGCGCCTCGTCCTTCACCTCGGCGCGCGGGCGGCCGAGGATGCGGGTGGGCGCGAGCATGATGTTCTCGATCACGCTGATATGGGGAAACAGGTTGAAGTTCTGGAACACCATGCCGAGGTCGCGCTGCTGGCGCGCCACCTCGTGGTCGCGCAGGGGCACGCGCCGGCCGCCAGTCTCGCGAAAGCCCATCAGATGACCCGCGGCGCGGATCGTGCCTCCGTCGATGGTTTCCAGCTGGTCGATGCAGCGCAGAAGGGTGGATTTGCCGCTGCCCGAGCGGCCGCAGATCACCACCACCTCGCTCTTGCGGATGGTCATGCTGACGTCGCGCAGCACCTCGTTGTCACCGAAGGCCTTGCGCACGTTTTCGATGATCACCACCGGCTCGCCCAGGGTCTTGGCCCCGCGCGCGGGCCGCGTCTGCGGCGCCTCGGCGTGGGGCTGCGGGGTTGGCTGTGTGTCCATGCTCATATCTTCGCCGTCCCGGCCTGTTGCAGGGCCTTCTTGAGTTCCTTTTCCGCCTCGGGCGAGACCGCCGCCGCAGGGCCAAAGGGTTTTTCGTAATGCGCCTCGATCCGGACCTGAATCGCGCTCCATATGGTGACCAGCAGCAGATACCACAGGGCGGCGACCGAATAGACCTCGAGCACGCGGAAATTGATCTGGGCAAGCATCTGCGCACTTCGCATCAACTCTTCCATGGAGATCACCGAGGCCAGCGAGGTGGTCTTGAGCATCCCGTTGAACTGGTTGCCGAGCGGCGGAATGATGGTGCGTGTCGCCTGCGGCAGGATGACGAAGCGCATGCGCTGCGTCCATCGCATCCCCACCGAGCGTGCGGCATCGTCCTGGCCCTTGTCCACCGACATGATGCCGGCGCGGATGATCTCGGCCAGATAGGCGCCCTCGTTCAGCGCAAGGCCGAGGATCGCGCTTTCGATCACCGTCAGCCTGATTCCGAGCTGCGGCAGGCCGGTATAGATGATGATCAGCTGGATCAGGATCGGCGTTCCGCGAAACAGCCAGATGTAGAATTCGGCGATGTAGCGCAGAAGCGCGTTGCCATACATCTTCATCAGCGCGGCGACGATGCCGAGGCCGAGCCCCAGAACCATCGAGACCACGGACAGCCAGACGGTTGTCCATGCGCCCCGCATCATCAGGCCGTTGGTGATGTAGTCGAAAAAGAAGGGCCAGCTCCAGTTCACGGGCTTACTCCGGTCCTTGAGGAAAGCCCGGCGCGGGCGGGGCCGCGCCGGGTGGTTGGCGATATGGGGGCTTGGGCGCCCCCGCGATCACTCGGGCGTGTAGTAGACGGCGATATCGCCGACGTATTCGTCCCAAAGCTCGATCGGCGTGGCGCCGTAAGAGCCGAGCATCTCGTGATAGGTGCCGTCCTCGACCATGTCGCGCAGCACTTGCGCGACGGCTTCGGCCACGGCCTCGCCGGTGCGGCCGTCAAAGCCGAAGGCCGAGGGCAGACCGGGGTTCAGGCCCGCCGCGCCCACATCGAAGCTGCCCTGTTCGGCATACCAGGCGCCGGTGGCATCGGGGGCGAAGACCGCGCGGACCTGACCCGCGCCCAGCGCCGCGAAGGCTTCGGCGAAGGTGTTGAAGGCCTGAATCTGCATCGATGCCTTGCCGGCGGCGACCTGCTCTTCGTTGATCTCGCGGATCAGCGCATCGGCGAAACCGGCGATTTCGGTGCCCACGGGCATGCCGGCCAGCTCGTCATAGCCTTCGATGCCGTGGGGGTTGCCGCGTTCCACCACAAGGGCCAGCGCGTTCACCGTATAGGGCACCAGGCGCATGATCTTGGCGCGTTCCTCGTTGTAATACATGCCGGTGTTGATCATGTCCCAGCGCTCGTTGGCGAGCCCGGGGATCTGGACTTCGAAGCCCACATTCATGAACTCGGCCTCCAGACACAGGCGGCGGGCGATCTCGCGCCCGATGTCGGGGTGCAGCCCCTGCAGGTTTCCGGAGGTGTCGATATACTGACGCGGCGGAATCGTCGCGTTGATCGACATGGTCAGCTTGCCCGGCGTGACGGTAGGCAGATCGGCGGGGCAATCGTCCTGTGCGCTCGCGGCGCCGGCTCCGAAGGCCAGCGCGATCGCCGCGGCGGCACCCTTGAGGAAGGTCTTTCTGGTGGTCATGTCTCGGTCTCCCGGTTGGTCTTCGTGTTCGCTGGCCACCGGAGAGGTCCTCGCGATGGCCGGTTGGTCCCGCGCGCCTGATGTCAGCCCGCGCGGGGGGCTCCGCACCAGTCCAGGACGATAGCCGTCGTCGCGGAGATGGTGCGCAGGTAATCGGCCACGTCGATCCATTCGTCGTGGCGCCCGTTCTGGGTCAGATCCCCGCACAGCCCGCCCAGCCCCACGGTGGGGATGGCCTTTTGCACGATGGGATTGCGGATGTCGGACGAGGTGTGCATCGGATTCACATGGGGCGTGCTGCCGGTGCTCTCCTCCACCGCGCGCGCCGCCGTGCGATAGAGCGGATGATCGGGCGGGCATTCGGCCCCGGTCACGCCGGTCAGCCAGTCGATTTCGGCCGGGTTTTCGGCCAGCCAGGGATCGGCGGCACAGGCTTCGGCGATGGCGGCCTCCACCTCGGCCTTGACCTGCTCCAGCGTCTCGCCCGGCGGAAACGAGATCGCGCCGGATAGCGCGCAGGTCTCGTTCAGCCGGCCGAGCTTGTATTCCTCGCCGCAGATCATGTTCGAAATCAGGATGTTGGTGGAGCGCCCGACTTCGCGCTCCAGCGCCGGATGGGTGATGCGCGCCCCGCGCGCGGCGTCGAGCCTGCGCAGCGCGGCATGGATCACGACGGCCTTGTCGATCGGGTTGATGGCCAGATGGGCAAAGGCGGTGTGGCCCGGTTCATTCGTGGGCGGGAACTTGCCGCGCACGGTGATTCGGAATTCCAGCTGACCGGCGGCGAAGGCCTTGATTTCGTTCAGCCCCACGCCGGATTCCGCCGGATGCAGATAGAGCGCGGCATCGGCCACCAGCCCCTGATGCATGGCCGCGGCCACCCCGCGCGCGTGGCGCTTGGACGGCGCCGAGACCATCGCCACATCGCCCAGCGCAACTCCGGCCCGGGCCGCGCGCGCCACCGCCAGCGCACCCACGGCGATGCCGGCGAGATCGTCGGCCACGCCCCAGCCGTAAAGCCGGCCATCCTCGATGGTGCCGGCAAAGGGGTCATGGGCCCATGTCTCCAGCCCCGCCACCGGTTCGCTGTCGGGATGGGCGAACATCAGAAGCGACCGGCGCGCGGGGTCGCCCTCCAGCCGGCCGATCACATTGACGCGGGTGCCCGCGCGCTGGGCCTTGCTGCTGGCGAATTCGCCGATCACCGGAACCTCGGCAGGCTCGTAGGGGCGGTTTTCCACCTGCGCGCCGGCCTCTTGCATCTTGCCCGCGATCAGCGCCTGCACCGCATCCTCGCCGTCGCGCTGCGCCGCAATCAGGGCGCGCAGAAAGGCAATCGCCTCGGCCTCCTCATCGGATTTCCCGTCCGTCGCGGCGGGCTGGGGGGTGGCCTTGGTGGCGCTGTCCGACATGGGTCACTCCGGTCATTTGCTGCGGGCTTCTGCCCTTTGCCGCGGGTCTGCGTGGCATGTAAAACAGCCATATACGTTTGGTGGGCAGATTGTGCACAACTTGACTACAAGGCGATTCGTGGCGTATTGCAAGAGAAAAGGCATCGAGGTGGCGGGGCCACCTTGTGCAGACCGGCCGGATCGCCCTATCACCGGGCAGTTCGGCGCGCAGCGCGCAGGGCGCGGGCCTCGGGGTGCTGCGGGACAGGGTGTGTGACGCGATGGTCCGGGCGACAGCCGGGCGGGTTTGGAGCGATGCGATGGCAGCGGACGAGGCGGAAATCGCGGCGCAAACCCCGGCACAAAGCCCGGCGCAAACCCCGGCGCAAACCCCGGCGCAAACCCCGGCGCAAACCCCGGCGCAAACCCCGGCACGGACCTCGGCGATCATGACGCCGGAGGATGCGCCGTCCGTCCCCCCCGGGCCGGCCGCCCACCCGCCCGCGGATGCCACCGCAAACATGTCGGC
>SKUV01000381.1 GCA_007129775.1 Paracoccaceae bacterium
CTGATGGCCATTCCGATGGTCATCGGCATTCTGTTCGTGACCTTCATGCTGGTGCGGATCGGCTCGCTCGATCCGGTCGGGCTGCTGGCGGGGCCGACGGCCACGCAGGCCGAATTCGACATGATCCGGAGAAATCTCGGCCTCGACGAGCCGTTGTGGCGGCAGTTCGTGATCTATGTCGGCAATGTGCTGCAGGGCGATCTGGGTCGGTCCTGGCTGTCGAACCGCGAGGTGCTGACGGATTTGCAGGAACGCATCGTCCCAACGCTCGAACTTTTGTTTCTGGGCGTGGGGCTAGGCGCGCTCATCGGCATTCCAGTCGGGCTGGCGGCGGCGTTCCGGCCGAACGGTGCCTTCGATCAGGTCAGCCGGGTCGTTTCCCTGCTGGGCTTTTCGATCCCGACCTATTGGCTGGGCCTCGTGATGCTGTTCGTGTTCTTCTACCTGCTGCGCTGGGCGCCGCCGGGCATGGGGCGCATGAGCTTCATGATCCCGCCGCCCGATTTCGTCACCGGGTCTTACCTGATCGACTCGCTGCTGCAGGCGAACTGGCGCGCGGCCCGGTCGGCGGCGTCGCAACTGGTGCTTCCGGTGATCTGCATGGCGATCATCTCGGCCGCACCGATCATCAAGCACACGCGCGCCATCGCGCTGGAGGTGATGTCGTCGGATGCCGTGCGCTATGCGCGAGCCTGCGGCCTGCCGCGCCCGGTGGTGCGACGGATCGTGATGCGCAATTCGGCCACGCCGGTGATCACCTTCGTCGGCACCGAGATCACCGGGCTGGTGGGCACCCTGTCGCTGATCGAATACGTCTTTGCCTGGGGCGGCGTGGGGCAATACGGGCTGAACGCCATCGTGCGCGGTGATTTCACCGCGGTGCAGGGATACGTTCTGACGCTCGCGCTTTTCTCGGTGATTGTCTTTCTGATCGTGGACCTCGTGGTTCATCTGATCGAACCCAGGGCGGGGCGCAGCTGATGTCGCAGGTTGTGCAGGGCGAAGCGGCGACAGCCCCGCGGCCGGGGCGGCGGGTGCTCAACCGGATGATCGGGCTCTTCCGGATGAGCCCGGTGGCGGCGGTCGGACTTTTGATCATCCTCTTCTTTGCGGTTCTGGCCGTCTTCGCACCGTGGCTGATGCCGTATGATCCGATCCAGTCCCATCCCGGCCGCGTCCTGCAACCGCCCTCCGCCGAGCACTGGTTCGGCACTGACGCCAATGGCATGGATGTGTTCTCGCGCGTGATCTATGGCGCCCGCTACGGCTTTGGTATCGCGATCCCGGCGGTGCTGCTGGCGCTGGCGATCGGTGTGCCGGTGGGGCTGATCGCGGGATACAAGGGCGGCTATCTCGACGAATTCCTGATGCGGATTTTCGACGGGCTCAGGGTGTTTCCGTCGATCATCCTGGCGCTGGCGGTGGTGGCGGCGACCGGTCAGTCGCTGTTCAACGTGATCATCGTGCTGGGGCTGCTGGATGCGCCGGTCTTCGCCCGGCTGGTGCGGGCCGAGGTGCTGGCGCAGCGCAACTCGGTCTTCGTGGAAAGCTCGGTGGCGGCCGGCAACCCGACCTGGCGAACGATGTTCGTGCATCTGCTGCCCAACTCGATTCAGGGTGCGATGGCGCAAACCGCGGTGCGCGCAGCATGGGCGGTGCGGATCAGCGCGACGCTCGCCTTTCTCGGTGTCGGTATCCAGGTGCCGACCCCGGAATGGGGGGCGATGATCCGACAGGGCGCCGAGGTGATGGTTTCGGGTCAGTGGTGGGTCGCGGTATTCCCGGGCCTTGCGCTGATCATGCTGGTGTTCGGGCTGAACCTGCTGGGGGACGGCATGCAGGACGTGATGGATCCGCGCCGGAGGCAACAGAAATGAGCCTGCTGAAGGTCGAGGGATTGTCGACACACTTTATCACACGCGACATCGACAACCAGCGCCGCGTGGCGCGGGCGCTGACCGATGTCAACTTTGCGCTGGATACCGGCCGCGTGCTGGGCATCATCGGCGAGACCGGGGCCGGCAAGTCGCTGACGGCGCAATCGATCTGCGGGCTGTTGAAGCCACCGGCACGGATCGTCGGGGGCCGGGTGACATTCGACGGCCAGGAACTGACCTCGATGTCGCCCGATGCCCTGAACCGGCTGCGCGGCTCGCAGATCGCGCTGGTGGTGCAGAACCCGCGCAGTTCGCTCGATCCGCTGGCGCGTGTGGGCGATCAACTGGTACGCATTCACCAGGCACATGGGCGCCATTCGCGCGCGGCCTCTCGCAAGCGCGCGCTGGATATGCTGGCGGCGGTCGGCATTCCCGACCCGGAAGGCCGGGCGCGGGCCTGGCCGCATGAATTGTCGGGGGGGATGGCGCAGCGGGTTCTGATCGCCATGGCGCTGATGAACGACCCGCGGCTGCTGATCGCCGACGAGCCGACGACGGGGCTCGACGTCACCGTGCAGGCGCAAATCCTCGATCTGCTGCGCAATCTTGTGCAACGGTTCGGGATGGCGATGATGATCATCACCCATGACTTGGGCGTGGTGGCGCATTACTGCGACGAGGTGGCGGTTATGTTCGCCGGAACCATCGTCGAGAGCGGGCCGGTAAAGCGCATCTTCAGCGCGCCCGGCCATCCCTACACGCGCGCGCTGATCGGCGCCACGCCCGAGCGCCGGCGTGTGGGGCAGGGCGGCGCACAGATCGGCGGCGAGCCGCCAGACCTCTACAACCTGCCATCGGGGTGCCCGGTGCGGCTGCGCTGCGCCTATGCGACCGAGGTCTGCGCCAGCCCGCCGCCCGAACGGGTGATGACACCCGGCCATGTTGTGCGCTGCCACCACGCAGGCGATCTGGACGCACGGGGGTCGGTGGCATGACCGGGGCGCAGCCGGTTCTGTCGGTACGGGGCCTGACCAAACAATTCGCTGTGGGCGGCGGGCGGTTGCTGACCGCGGTGAACAAGGTCGATCTTGATATCCGGCCGGGCGAGACCGTCGGCATGGTGGGCGAGAGCGGCTCGGGCAAATCCACCTTCGGGCGGGCGGTGCTGCGGCTGACCGAGCCGACCGAAGGCAGCATCCGCTTCGGCGGGCAGGATATCACCCATATCTCGCAGCGACAGCTGCGGCCGCTGCGGCGCGAGATGCAGATGGTGTTTCAGGACCCCTGGAGCGCGCTGAATCCGCGGCTCAGCATCGGCGATCTGATCACCGAGCCGATCAAGCTGCACCTCAATCTGGGCCGGTCCGAGCGCGCCGACCGGGCCGAAGCGCTGGCCCGCCGGGTGCGGCTGAGCCGTGATTTCCTGCGTCGCACGCCGTCGGGTCTGTCGGGGGGGCAGTTGCAGCGGGTCTGTATCGCGCGCGCCATCGCCACCAGCCCGAAGCTGCTGGTGCTGGACGAGCCCACGAGTTCGCTCGACCTGTCGGTGCGCGCGGGCATTCTCGACCTGCTGGCCGAGATCCGCGACGAAACGCAGACGGCGATGCTGTTCATCAGCCATGACCTCTCGACCATCCGCGCGATCAGCGACCGTATCGTGGTGCTGTATCTGGGCGCCGTGGTCGAAGAGGCTGGCGCCGAGGCGCTGTTCGAGACGCCGGCGCACCCCTATTCAAAGGCGCTGCTCTCGGCCCATTTGCCGGCTGACCCGGAGGTCAAGCTCGCGCGGCATCAGCTGGAGGGCGAGGTGCCCTCGCCGATCAACCTGCCCTCCGGGTGCAGTTTCCACACCCGCTGCCCGGTGGCGATCGGCGCCTGCAAAACCACTGTGCCGCAGCCCGTTGCCGTGGGCGGCACCGAACATTTCGCCCGCTGCATCCGCATCCAGGGCGGTGCCACACAGACTGCCCGGAGTGAGACCGCATGACCGAAACCGCCTATCCTCTGCTGGGCAGCCCGCTGAAACTCGGCCCCCGCACCGCCCGCAACCGTATCTGGATGACGGCGCACGCGACGCTGCTGGTCAAGGACCACCTGTTCACCGAGGCGCATATCGCCTATTACCGCAGCCGCGCCGAAGGCGGTGCCGCGGTGATCACGATGGAGGCGATGGCCGCCCATCCCACCACCCAGCCCTACAAGGGCAAGGCCTTTGCCTTCGATCCCCGCATGGTGCCGGAATACCGCAAGCTTGCCGACGCCGTGCACCGGCACAACACGCTGCTGCTTGCGCAGCCATGGCATCGCGGGCGGCAGACCAATTCGGTCACGAACGGGCTGCCCGTCTGGGCGCCCTCGGCGGTGCCCTGTGCGGTCTATCGCGAGATGCCGCATGTGATGACCACCGCGGAGATTGCCGAACTGGTGCACGGCTACCGGCTGGCGGCGCGTTACGCGCGCGAGGGCGGACTCGACGGGATCGAGGTGCACGGCTCCGCGCATGGCTACATGCTCAACCAGTTCCTCTCGCCCGCCACCAACCACCGCACCGACGCCTATGGCGGATCGGTCGAGAACCGCATGCGGATCGTTCTGGAAATCCTCGAGGCCACGCGCGAGGAGGCCGGCCCCGACATGATCGTGGGCATGCGGATCAATTCGGACGACGGGCATCCGGGCGGGCTGGGCCCGCAGGACTGGGCCGATCTTGCGCGCCGGTTCGAGGCGACGGGGCTGATCGACTACATCAGTTGCAGCCAGGGCACCTATGTGAACCGGATGCTGATCTATCCGACCTCGCCCGAGGAGCACGGCTTTCAGCTCGGCGCGACAGCGCAGGTGAAGGCGGCGGTTTCGGTGCCCGTGGTCGGGGTGGGCCGGATCGTGAACCCTGACGAGGCCGAAGCGGCGCTTGCGGCGGGCCAGTGCGACATGATCGGCATGGCCCGTGCGCTGGTTTCCGATGCCCGCTGGGGCGCGAAGGCGCTGTCGGGCGAAAGCCGCCGCATCCGGCCCTGTGTGGGCGCCAACTGGTGCATGACCACGATCTTCGCCCAGGCGCCGATCGGCTGCATCCACAATCCCTCGGCCGGACAGGAACTGGACCTGGACGAGGATTCGGTGACGCCCGCCGCCCGCCCGAAACGTGTCGCCGTTGTCGGTGCCGGGCCTGCGGGCCTGCGCGCGGCCTGGACAGCGGCGCGGCGCGGCCACGAAGTGACGCTGTTCGAGGCGCGCGACGAGCTCGGCGGGCAGGTGCGTTTCTGGGCGCAGGCACCCAGCCGGCGCGAGTTGCTGGGGATCGTCGACTGGCTCTCGGACCGGATCGGCGAGGAGGCGGTCGAGTTGCGCCTCGGCACCCGCGTCGGCGCCGGGGACCTGACAGGTTTCGACGTCGTGGTGGTGGCCACCGGGTCGCGCGGGCAGAAACATGGCTGGACGGCGGTGCGCCCGCAGAACTGGGCCGGCCCGCCGGTGCCGGGGGCCGATCTGCCGCATGTGATGGCCTATACCGAATTCCTCGCCGCCGGCGCCCCGCCGGCGCGCCGGGCGCTCGTGTTCGACGCGATGGGCGGCCGGCAGGGGGCGGTGGTGGCCGAGGTGCTGGCATCCAAGGGGGCTCAGGTGGATTTCGCCACCCAGCTTGGCCAGCCCTCGCCCGACCTCGCGGCCAGCCGGGACTGGGGCAAGGTTCACGGCATGCTGCGCCGCGCCGGGGTGCGGTTCCATGTCGATCGCGAACTGGCGGAGATCACTGCCGACAGCGTGACGCTGCGCGACCTCTACACCGGCGCGGCCGAGACGATCTCGGGCATCGACCGGGTGGTGATGGTGGTCGGCAGCACCGCCGAGGATGCGCTCCACCATGAACTGACGGCGGCCGGAATGGACAGCCACCTGATCGGCGATGCCATGGCGCCGCGCCGCGTGAACGACGCCATCCGCGAGGGCGAATTGATCGCCCGAAAACTCTGATTTCGCAACGAAAGGACTGCACCATGACGCCCGAGGGAAAGGCCGAACTCGACAAGATCCGCGCGGTGCGGGGCTATACGCTGCCCCTGCACGAATACCTCGCCGAACTCGACCCCGAGATGCTGCGCCGCTATGGCGATCTTGCCTCCTATACGCTGTTCGGCGAGGCCGAGGGCCGGCCGATGGACCTCAAGACCCGGTTTCTCGTGCTGGTGGGCGTGACCACGGCCATCAAGGGCGACCGCGAGGGGGTGGAATGGGCCGCCATCCGCGCGGTGCAGAACGGCGCCA
>SKUV01000360.1 GCA_007129775.1 Paracoccaceae bacterium
CGCCCTGCCCGGGCCCGCGCCTTGCGCCGGGCTCAGCCCCGAGAGCCGGCGAATTGCTCGGCCCAGCCCGCGCGCTCCTCGTCCGTGATCTTGCGGAACAGCACTTCGGGCACGCTGAACCCGTGACCGGGTGCGAGCCCCTCCAGCGCCGCGCCCGCATCCTCGGGCCATGACCAATCCGCGCAGCCCATGGCGGCCATCATCGTCTCGACCGCATCGGGAATGAACGGACGCGACAGCACCGCATAAAGGCGGATCAGGTTCAGCCCGACGCGCACCTGCACGGCCGCACGCTCCGGATCGGTCTTGATCGTGGCCCAGGGCGCGGCCTCTTGCAGATATTCGTTGCCCAGCACCCAGATCGCGCGCAATTCGGCCGCGGCCTTGCGGATCTCGATCGCCTCCATATGCCCTTCATAGGCCGCGATGCGCGCGCCCAGCGCCGTCGCCAGCGCCGTCTCCTGCGCGCCCCATGCGCCGCCTTCCGGCAGCGCCTCGCCAAAACGGGCACGGCAGAACTTGGTCACGCGGCTGACGAAATTGCCCAGCACATCGGCCAGATCCTTGTTCACGCTGGCCTGAAAATTCTCCCACGTGAACTCGCTGTCGGCGCTTTCGGGGGCATGGCTCAGAAGCCACCAGCGCCAGTAATCCGACGGCAGGATCGCCAGCGCCTGATCCATGAAGATGCCGCGCCCCTGACTGGTGGAGAACTGCCCGCCGTCGTAATTCAGGTAGTTGAACGACTTGATGTAATCCACCAGCTTCCACGGTTCGGTGCCGTCGTGATCGGCCCCCATCAGCGTGGCCGGAAAGCTCAGCGTGTGGAAGGGCACGTTATCCTTGCCCATGAACTGGACATAGCGCACATCCTCGGCGCCCTGATCGCGCCGCCACCAGCGCCGCCAAGCATCCTCCGGCAGGCCCTGTGCCTCGGCCCATTCGGCGGTGGCGGCGATGTATTCGATGGGCGCGTCGAACCAGACGTAGAAGACCTTGCCCTCCATCCCCGGCCAGTCCTGCGTGCCGCGGCGGACGGGAATGCCCCAGTCCAGATCGCGGGTGATCCCGCGGTCCTGCAGCCCGTCGCCGTCATGCAGCCATTTCTTGGCGATGGAAGTGGTCAGCACCGGCCAGCCCCTCTGGCTGTCGATCCATGCGTCGAGCCGGTCGCGCAGGGCCGACTGACGCAGGAAAAGGTGCTTGGTCCGGCGCACCTCCAGATCGGTGGCGCCCGAAATGGCCGAGCGCGGGTTGATCAGGTCGGTCGGATCCAGCTGTTTGGTGCAATTCTCGCACTGGTCGCCCCGGGCGTTTTCATAGCCGCAGGCCGGGCAGGTGCCGGTGATGTAGCGGTCGGGCAGAAAGCGGCCGTCAGCGGGCGAATAGACCTGTGCCTCCGCCACTTCCTCGATCAGGCCGGCCTCGGCCAGCCGCCCGGCCATGTGCTGGGTGAGCCGGTGATTCTGCGGGCTCGAGGAGCGGCCGAAATGATCGAAGGACAGCCCGAAGCCACGCGCCAGATCGGCCTGCACCCCGTGCATCTCGGCGCAATACTCGGCCACCGGCTGACCCGCCTTGGCCGCGGCCAGTTCGGCCGGCGTTCCATGCTCGTCGGTGGCGCAGATGAACATCACCTCGTGGCCCCGCGCCCGGCAATAGCGGGCATAAAGGTCGGCCGGAAGCTGGCTGCCCACCAGATTGCCCAGATGCTTGATCCCGTTGATATAGGGAAGCGCGGAGGTGATGAGGATGCGTGCCATGGCCTGCCTGCTGAACATTCCGGGCCATGGGTGTAGCGCAGCCTTGCGGCGCTGGCCAGTGGCAGTGGGCCCGCGCGGGGCGGCGCCGACGGGCGGTTCACGGCGGGCGTCCCTTCGGCCGGCCCTCGGCCCCGCGTCGCGATGACTCTTGCCCTCGGGCGGCATGATGTCGCAACAGCCCATTCCCGGCCCGCCCGGTTCCATTCCCGCCCGGTGAACCGCCGCGCCAGCGGCCCGTGCAGCGGGTGGCGTTCGGGGGCTTTCGCGCCTGCCCCGCCCTGCCCGTCCAACAGCCCCGCACCGGCCCGCGCCGCGCTTCCGTTCGGGCTGATCCTGCTCTAGGCTCGCCCCGGAGCCGGCCCCGCGACCACCGCGCAGGGCCTATATCCAGCAGGAGGACGCCCGCATGAGAACCCTCGCCCTCGGCCGCAGCGGCCTCGTGGTGCCGGAATTCTGCCTCGGAACGATGACATGGGGCAGCCAGAACACCGAAGCCGAAGCCCATGCCCAGCTTGACCGTGCCCATGACCGCGGCCTGCGCTTCATCGACACCGCCGAGATGTATCCCGCCTCGCCCGTGCGGGCCGAAACCGTGGGCGAGACCGAGCGCATCATCGGCACATGGCTGCGCGCGCGCGGGCGCCGCGATGACACGATCATCGCCACCAAGATCACCGGCGCCGGCAATCCCCGGGTCCGCGGCGGCGAGCCGATCAGCCCGGCGACGCTGGTGGCCGCCGTCGATGCCGCGCTTGCCCGGCTTCAGACCGATGTGATCGACCTTTTCCAACTGCACTGGCCCAACCGTGGCTCCTACCATTTCCGGCAGAACTGGCGCTACGACCCCTCCGGCCAGAACCGGGCCGAGACCGTGGCCCATATGATGGAGGTGCTCGAAACGCTGCAAAGCCTCGTGGAGGCCGGCAAGCTGCGCCATGTGGGCCTGTCCAACGAAACCGCATGGGGCACGGCGATGTGGCTGCGCCTCGCCGAAGAGACCGGCCTGCCCCGGATGCAGGCGATCCAGAACGAATATTCGCTGCTCTGCCGGCATTTCGACACCGATCTGGCGGAACTGAGCGTGAACGAGGATGTCACGCTTCTGGCCTATTCGCCGCTCGCGGCGGGGCTTCTGAGCGGGAAATACGCAGGCGACGTGACGCCCGACGGCTCGCGCCGCGCGATCATGCCGGATCTGAGCGGCCGGATCACGCCACGGGTGTGGAAGGCGGTGACCTCCTATCTGGGGATCGCGCGGGATCATGGGCTGGACCCGGTGCAGATGGCGCTGGCGTGGTGCCGCACGCGGCCCTTTCCCGTCATCCCCATCGTCGGCGCGACGAGCCTCGGGCAACTGGACACCGTGCTCGGCGCGCTGGATCTGGAGCTTGCCCCCGAGGTGGTGGAGGCGATCGAGGCCGCCCACCGCGCTACGCCCATGCCCTTCTAGGCCGATGCGCAGGGCTTTTCCCGAACCCGGCGCGCGGATGCGGCGCGCGCGCCGCCTGAGCGCGGTTGTCGCCACCGGCCTTTGCCTGAGCCTAGCGGCCTGCCTGCCGGTGCCGGAGGGCCGCGACGGGCCCGCCACGCTCGCGCCGGCGGAGGTGACGACCGAAACCCTGCCCGACGCGGAGCCGCAGGACGTACAGGCGCTGCCCGCGCAGGAGGCCGGGGCGCAAGCCGAGCCGGCGGCCACGCCAGCAGAAGGCGCCGATGCCGAGCAGGCCGAAGCGGTGGAGCCCCCCCCGCCGCCGCCGGATCCCGAAACCGCCGCCTGCCAGGAGCGCGGCGGCCGCATGATCCCGGGCCCCGCCGGCATCGGCCGGTTGTGCCAGGTTCCCGCACCGGATGCCGGGCGCTCCTGTTCCAGCGCCCGGGATTGCGCGGGCCTCTGCCTTGCCCGCGGCAATATCTGCGCACCGGTGATCCCCCTTCTGGGCTGTCACGACATCCTGCTCAACGACGGCAGCCGCGCGCGCCAGTGCATCGAGTGACGGTGCAGGCCCTTGCAGGACATACAGGCGCGGCTGCGGCCCGGCAGTGGCGGCGTCCGCTGCCCCGGTGGGGCCGGTCCCCCCCCCGAATGTCACGCTTGCCCGGGTGGCGCTCGCGGCGTTCACCAGGCGGGCGGCAATGGGCAGTTGCGCGCAGAAGCCACAGGGGAGGGCAGCGCGCCGCCCCCCGGGGCGTCAGGCCTTCTGGGCGCGGCCGCTGCGCAACGTCCGCGCATGTGGATAAAACGCATGGTGCCGCGCGCGCAGGATCGCCACCCACAGCAGCACCGCGCCGAACTGGTGCGCGATGGCCAGTTGCCACGGCGCGGCCTGCATTACCGTGACGATCCCCAGCACCGCCTGCCCCAGCATCAGCACCATCATCAGATGGAACGCGCCCCGGGTCGCGGCATGAGGGCTGACGCGGCCGCGCAGCCAGACCACCAGCGCCAGCAGCACAAGGCCATAACCCGCCATGCGGTGCATGAACTGCACCAGCGCCGGGTTTTCGAAGAAATTGCGCCACATGGGCTCCAGATCGAAGCTCTCGGGCGGCAGGAAAAAGCCGTTCATCAGTGGCCAGTCCACATAGCCGCGCCCGGCGTCGATACCGGCCACCAGCGCACCCAGCAGGATCTGGAGCATGGCGAAATGCATCAGCCCGGTGGACCCGCGCCCGAGCCGCCCCTCGCGTATCCGGCGCGCCTGCATCAGATCGGCCTCCGACCGGCCCAGCAGCATCACATACCATGCGATCAGGCCGAGGATGACAAAGGCCAGCCCCAGATGCACCGCCAGCCGGTAGGAGGCCACGGCGATCATCCCCTCTTCCAGCCCCGAGGCGACCATCCACCAGCCGATCGCGCCTTGCAGACCGCCCAGCGCCCCCAGCCCCAGCAGCCGCGGCACCCAGCCGGCGGGAATCCGGCGCGCCAGCAGAAAGCCCAGAAAGCCCAGCGCCCAGACCAGCCCGAGCAGCCGGCCCAACTGCCGGTGGCCCCATTCCCACCAGTAGATCACCTTGAATTCCGCAAGGCTCATGCCCGCGTTGAGCAGCGCATATTGCGGAATGGCGCGGTATTTCTCGAATTCCGCCAGCCATTCGGCCTCGGCCATGGGCGGCAGCGCGCCGGTCACCGGGCGCCATTCGGTGATCGAAAGGCCCGAACCGGTGAGCCGGGTGAGCCCGCCCACGGCGATCATCACCACCAGCAACGCAAACAGCAGCATCAGCCACAGCCGGATCGCACGGCGCGCCCCGGGCCGGCGCGCCGCGGCGATGGCGCCGGGTTTCGGCGCATTGGCTGCGGGACGCGCGGCGGCGTCCACCTCCTCGAAGATCGAGCGTTTCTGCGTCATCGTCGCTGGTATCCGTTCGGTTCTGTTGCCGGCGATGCAGGGCATGACCGGCGGGTGCGATCCTAGGCCCCGGACCCGGGGTCATCAAGCGCATCGCGCGCGCCTGCGGCACCCTGCCCCGCACTCTGCCCCGCACCCGAAGACGCATCGGGCGTCGGGCCCAAAGCTGCCGGGCCTGCAGAAGGGCCCGTCGCCGCACCTGTCCTGCCCCGGTCCGCTGCCCATCCCAGTTGCCGCAGCATCCCGTGGATGAGCTGCACATCGGCGCGGGTCAGCGGCAGCCGGCCCAGCATGTTGCGCAGCGACAACCGCATGTGCGGCGCCTTGTCGGCGGGAAAGAAGAAGCCCGCCGCCTCCAGCCGCTCCTCGAAATGCCGGCCCAGATGATCGACTTCATGGGCAAGGGCGAGCGTGCCTGCGGTGACCGACGGCGCCTCCGCCCCGCTTTCGGCCTGACGGCGCCATTCATAGGCCATCAGCAGCACCCCCTGCGCGAGGTTGAGCGAGGGGAAATCCGGGTTCACCGGCACCGTGACGATCGCCGCCGCCGGGGCAAGATCGTCATTCTCCAGCCCCGCGCGCTCCGGCCCGAAGAGGATGCCGACCCGCCGGCCGGCGGCGGCATGTCCGCGGGCCTGCGCCATCGCCTCCTCCGGCGTCAGCACCGCCTTGGTCAGGCCCCGGGGCCGGGCTGTGGTGGCATAGACGATCTCGCAATCGGCGATGGCAGCAGGCACGTCGGCAAACGGGCCGGCAGTATCAAGAAGCCGGCCCGCGCCGCTGGCCATGGCCACGGCCCTGGGGTTGGGCCAGCCGTCGCGGGGGGCGACGATGCGCAGCCCATCGAGGCCGAAATTCCACATGGCCCGGGCCGCGGCGCCGATGTTCTCGCCCATCTGCGGACGCACGAGAACGAAAGCCGGGGGAATGGCGGCGGCGGGCGGCGCAGTCCCGGGGGCGGCGGGGGATGTGGGGCTGGTGAG
>SKUV01000399.1 GCA_007129775.1 Paracoccaceae bacterium
CCGGGCTTCAGGCCCTCTCAGGGATCAGCGATCCCACCACCAGACCTGGGGCAGGGTCGGCCCCGGGGTCGGATAGTACCACGAGCTCGGCTTGGAGTCGGGCACGTTGCGCAGATCGTTCTGCACGATGCCGAAGCGCGGCGGCGCCGTGGCGATGCCCAGCACCTCGAACTGATCAGCGGCGATATCGGCCATCTGGTGCATGACCGCGCGCCGTTCGTCGGCATCGACCGTGGCCTTGGCCAGATCGTAAAGCCGCATCCGCTCTTGCACGTGCTCCGGCGGTTCCTCGCCCTGCGCCCCGGCGGTGTTGTACCAGCGGCTCCATGCGATGCCCCAGCGCGAGTCGTGGTGCACCGGCACCACCTGCTGCGGAATCTCGCCCGGTACCCAGGCCACGGTCGCGCCCCAGACGGCGGCATCGTGGTCGTTGGCGTTCGACGTCCGCTCGTAGAAGAACGTCCGCTCCATCGGGTTGATGTCGGCACGCACGCCAAGCTCGGCCCAGTATTGCGAGGCCATCTCGAGGATGTCCACATGCTCCGGGTTCAGCGTCGGGATCACGTCGATGGTGAACCGCAGCGGCCGGCCGCTTTCCATCTGGCGAATGCCGTCAGGTCCGCGCGCGAAGCCCAGCTCGTCCAGCAGCCTGTTCGCCTCGTCCGGATCGAACTGCAGATACTGGGTCGCGAGCCGTTCGTGGAAATTCGGGTGATCCCGGAACGGGCCCCCCTGCCACGGCTCGCCCTCGCCCAGAAGCGCGGTCTCGATGATCTCCTCGCGGTCCATCCCGATCGACAGTGCCACCCGGAAATCCCGCTCGTTGAAGAGCGCGCGCATCTCCGGATCCTTGTGGGTCAGGTTGAAGTTGAGGACCATGTTGGTCCCGCCGACGGCGCGCGCCTCGAAGAAGTCATAGTCGCCCGCTTCGCGGTTCTGCGCCAGAACCGGGCGGTTCGCCGGAGAGTCGATATGGCGCTGGGCATAGTCGATCCGCCCGCCGATGATCTGCAGGATCAGGCTTTCCACGTCCTGCGCGATGGGTGCCACCAGCCGGTCGATATAGGGCAGCTGATGGCCTTCCTCGTCGACCTGCCAGAAGAACGGGTTACGCTCCATCACCACGCGGGTCGCGCCCCCGGTATAGGGCTCGGTCACGACCCAGGGGTCGAGCGTCGGCCGGTTGGGGTTGCCCCAGCGCGAGGGGATCTCGATATCGCCGCATTGCTGCTGGAACAGGTTGCGCCAGTCGCCTGCGCCGAATTCGGCGATCAGGGCGTCGATATCGTCGTTGTGATCCGGGTGATACTGCATGCAGTAATGCTTGGCATAGAGCACCGGATGCTGCCCCAGCGGCGAGGACAATTCGGCCAGAAAGTCGCCATAGGGCGCCGCGAATGTGAAGCGCACGGTCAGGTCGTCGATCTTCTCGACGGTCATCGACTCGCCACCGGCCTGGTAGCGCGGCGGGGTCGGCGCGTAATCCTCGTTCAGCAGCAGATCGTTGACGTTGAAGAGGATGTCATCGGCAGTGAAGGGCTCGCCGTCGGACCAGCGCATACCCTCGCGCAGGGTGAAGGTGAACTCGGTGGCGTCCGCGTTCGCCTCGAAGTTCTCGGCGAGGTTCGGGATCACCGTGGTGTAGCCCGGATCCCAGCGCACGAGGCCCTGCGGGCTGACCATGCGCAGGATGTGGTTGTGGTCCGAAGAGCCGCGCAGCCCGAAGCGCAGATCGCCGCCGTAGCGGCCGACGCCGTGGGGGCCGCCCACGACTTCGGGTGCGACGGGCAGACGCTCCGCCACCGGGGGCAGTTGGCCCGCTTCCACCTGCTCGGCCAGAGACGGCGCTTCCCCCCAGCCCGATGCGAGGGCGGGACCGCCCCAGCACAGGGCCGCGGCAAGCGCCGTGGCCGATACTCTGTCTCGTGTTCTCATGTCATTTCCTCCCACTGGTCGCGGCTCCTCATGCCGCAGTTGCTCAGGTCGTTGTCAGAACCTCTTGGGCGGGTTCTTGCGCCGCGCCCGATCGCGTGTTGCGCGCGATCAGGTCGGCGAGAAGCTCTTCCTCCTCGGATGTCAGGTCGGTCAGCGGTGCGCGGACGGGGCCCACGGCATATCCCGCCTGCCGCACGCCGGCCTTGATCGCCGAGACGGCATAGCCGCGGTTGCGGTTGCGGATGGCCATGAAGGGATAGAAGAAATCGCGCAGGATAGCCTCGGTCCGGGCGCGGTTGCCGGCGCGCAGGGCGGCATAGAACTCCTGCGCGAGCCCGGGCACGAAATTGAACACGGCCGAGGAATAGGTGGAGAAACCGGCCCCGAGATAGGCCTCTGCGAAAAGCTCCGCCGTGGGCATCCCGCCCACATAGGACAGCCGGTCGCCCAGCCGTGCCGTCACCTCGCGCACCAGCCCGATATCGCCCGACCCATCCTTGAAGCCGATCAGGTTCGGGCAGTCCTCGGCCAGCCGCGCCAGCGTGTCGGGCTGCAGGATTGCATTGTCGCGGTTGTAGACCATCACGCCGATATCCACCGCGTTGCAGACCGCGCGCACATGCGCGGCCAGCCCCGCCTGCGGCGCGTCGATCAGGTAATGGGGCAGAAGCAGGATGCCATCGGCTCCGGCATCCGCGACTGCGCGCGCCAGATCGACCGCGATGCGCGTGCCGTAGCCGCAACCGGCGACGATCGGGGTGGCGCCAGCCGCAGCCTTCGCCGCGCGGACGATCTGCGGCACTTCTTCGGGGGCGAGGGAAAAGAATTCCCCGGTGCCGCCGGCGGCGAAGAGCACGCTTGCGTCATAGCTCGAAAGCCAGCCCACATGATCAGCATAGACAGCCGGATCGAAGGCACCCGCCCGATCAAATGGTGTCACCGGAAAGGACAGCAGGCCGTCCGAAAGCGCTTTCTTCAATTCGTCCGGCTGCATCCGATTCGCTCCGCAATCTCGACTATTTCGAGGTGACGGTAATTTATCATACAAGTGCTGTCAACGCATGTGACAGGGTGTCACCGGCTGCGCCGCAGCAGGTCGCGATAGCGGTCGCGGCTGCCTTCTAGATGCTGGCGCATCGCCGCCCGCGCCTCTGCGGTGTCGCCCGCGGCGATGGCATCCGCGATACGCAGATGCTCGTCCTGAATCTTGCGCAGGTAATCGGCCGGGGCCGACGGAACCGAGCCGGTATCGCGCATCTGTGCCGGGCCGTCGTCCGATGTCATCGCCGCGCGCGGGATCGCATCGAGCCCCATGGTTTCGAGCAGGCGCCGGAACTGTGGATTGTTGGTGGCATCCGCGATGGCGAGATGAAACTGGAAATCGGCATCGGTGCTGGGCTTGCCCCAGATCATCGCCGCCTCGATCGCCTGCCAGCATTCGTGCACGGCCTCGGCCTGCGCGGGCGAGCGGCGGGTGGCGGCCAGCGACGCTGCCTCGACCTCGATCGCGATGCGCAATTCAAGAAACTCGATGACTTCCGACAATCTTGTCGGATCCTCGATGCGGAAAACCGACGGCGGCTCTGGCGGGGCGGAGGTGCTGATCACAAAGACCCCGGCGCCCTGCCGCGCCTCCACAAGGCCGCGCAGGCGCAGCGACGACACCGCCTCGCGCACCACCGTGCGGCTGACACCATAGCGGCGCGTCATCTCGCTTTCGCTGGGCAGCTTGCCGCCGACCGGCACCTCGCCCGAGGTGATGGCGCTGCGCAGCGCCTCCTCGACGTTGCGCACGAGGTTCCCCCGCCCCTTTTGCGCTGAATCCGCCATGATCCTGTGTCCGCCCCATACTGTCGCCGCGCGCCGCGCGCGGTTGGGTCCACCCGGCCCGCCCGCTCGCCGGCGCTGGCATCATATTACTAATACCATGCATCACATATGATGACTTGTCCAGTTCTTCGCTCGGACTGCGCGGCGAGGCGCTCAGGCGCTGGCACCCCGGGCGGCGACGGGCAGGATTTCGGCGATGCACCCTTCGCGATAGCCGATGATGGCGTCGTGCAGGTTCACAGTCGGGTCGCAATGGCTGGGGATCAGCCGCAGCTTGTCCCCGATCCGGCAGGCAACGCCGTCATCGGCGAAGCCCAGCACGCTGTGCTCGTCCGAACAGCCCGTCAGCACCGCGCCGGCATCCCCGGCGATGCCCGGCAGGCCCATCTCGCGGCTGTAGGATTTCAGCCCCGCATCGGCCACAGCCTGGCCGGGTTTGGCCCGGCTGATGACGCTCGACAGGATGAAGAGGGAATGCGCGAAGACCGCTGACAGGGGCTTGCCGTCCTCCCCCCGGATCCGGGCGTAATCGGTATCCATGAACAGATAGGAGCCCGCCTGAAGCTCGCCGTAGACGCCGCTGGCGGCCTCGAAAGGGTGGGTGCCGGTCCCGGCGCCGGTGACGATCGGGCAGGCGATGCCGCGCCGGTCGAGCGCGTCGAGCGTTTCGGTCACGAAGGCCACGGCGCGGGCGATCGTGTCCCGGCGTTCCTCGGGGTCCTCGAAATGCTGGGCCTTGCCGTGATAGGCCTGCAGCCCGCCGAAGCGAAGCGCCTCCGATCCGGCGATGCGCGCGGCTAGCCCGGCGGCGGCCTCGCCCGGCAGCACCCCGCAGCGCCCGCCGCCCACGTCGATCTCCACATAGCATTCGAGGCTGACCCCCTCCGCCCGGGCAACCCGCTCGGCCCGGGCGAGATGTTCGGAATCGTCCACGCACAGGGCGATCCGCGCCCGTTCGCTCAGCGCCGCGATGCGCCGCAGCTTGCCCTCAGAGACGATCTGGTTGGTGATCAGCACATCGGGCACGCCCTCGCCGATCATCGCCTCGGCCTCGCCCACAGTCTGCACGCAGACCCCGACCGCCCCGGCCGCCACCTGCCGCAGCGCCAGCGCCGGGCAGCGGTGGGATTTGGCATGCGGCCGCAGCCTGATGCCGGCCGCGCGGGCAAAATCGGCCATCGTCGCGATATTCGCCTCGCAGATGTCGAGATCGAGGATCAGGGCCGGCGTCTCGATCTCCGCGACCGGGGTGCCGATCGCGGGCAGCGGGGGGGCGGGACGGGTGAGCATGGGGCGTATCCTTCCTGTCTTGGGGGTCTTGGGCGCCGGCGCTCCGGCGGGGCGATCAGTCGGATATCCGCTGAAAGCCTTCGGGGCAGCGGTCGCCAAGCACCATCGTCGTGAAATTGCCGGCCGCGTTGAAGCACGGAATATGCGCGCGATGCGCCTGCCAGCAGGCGTCGAGCGCATCGAGCGCATGGCTCGAACCGGTCAGCGCAAAGGTGCCGTGATCCCTGACGACCTCGCGATTCTCGACCCGGCGCAGGCTGACGCCCGCAAGCTCGGCGAACGCGCCCATGATCTGCGTCAGCACATCGTCGGACGCGCCCCGAAAGCTGCCGTTGTAGCGCCAGAAGCGGCTGCCGTCCCGGTGCGACGGAACAAGGCCGGTGACCGGAAAGGTGACATCGCCGATGCCGGGAAAGAAGATGCTGATGCCATGCGTGACGCCGAGGGTGTGGCGATGCTCCTCCGTCGGTTCGTAGAGGATCAGGAAGTGCTCATGGGCCGCCGGGCCGCTGCGCCCGAACAACAGCGATACGCCCTCGGCATTGGTGCTGCGCACAAGACAGGCATCATTGCGCCGGTCGTGGACGATATCGACCGCGCCGATACTGCGCCATGCGTCATCCGCCGCGGCCGGCAGCGTTGCCGCCAGACAGGCCGGCAGCGCGGCCAGCAGCGCAAGAAGCATGGTCTTCATCGTCGATCCTCCGTTCCGTTGCCCCGGATGCCCGGCATCCGCCGCCCGGGCCCCGCCGGGCGGAGCCGCTGTCACCGGATGCACCGGCGCGCGGTGGCGGAGCCCTGCCTGTCCGGGGTGCATGATCGACAGCTATCACGGTTTTCGCGCCTGCGGAAACCCGGGGGCTGCAGTCCGACGCGGGCGGGTTGACAAGATCGGATGCGCCGCGCCTGCGGGGTAACCCCCGCCGGTCGATCCACCCCGGCGCGCCCCGGATGGTGGCGGGGCAGGGCAGGTGCCGCGATGCGGATGGCAAGGCCGGGTCATGGATAAGAAGGAAAATGGTGGGCGACCCTGGAATCGA
>SKUV01000375.1 GCA_007129775.1 Paracoccaceae bacterium
AAAAGCATGCCGCAGGAGCCTATTTTTCCGCGAAACTCTTTGATAATCCTCTGGTCAGGCGGGGTGTCGGGGCTGCGCAGACGGTGCTTTCCCGAACGCTCGTGCAAGGGCGACGCGGCATGTTTCTGAATACCCTCTCCGGCCGGTTCCTGATGCTGACGGTGGTCTTCGTCATGCTGGCGGAGGTGCTGATCTTCATGCCCTCGGTGGCGCGGTTCCGCGAGGAATATCTGCTGTCGCGGCTGGAGCGCGCGCAGATCGCCTCGCTGGCGCTTCTGGCCTCCGACAGCGCGATCTCGGAGGATCTGGAGCGCGAGCTTCTGGTGAATGCCGGGGTTTTCAACGTCGTTCTGCGGCGCGATGCGGTGCGCGAACTGGTCCTGTCCTCGCCCATCCCCGCGCCGATCCACGCCACTTATGATCTGCGCGATCCCGGGCCTTTCACCCTCGTGCGGGACGCCATGGCGGTGCTGCGCGACCGTGAAAACCGCATCATCCGGGTGATCGGGGATCCGGTGCGCGAGGCCGGGTTGCTGATCGAGGTGACGATCGAAACCGAACCCCTGCGTGCCGAGATGATGGAATTCGGGACGCGCATTCTGGTGCTGTCGGCCATCATCTCGATCACCACGGCAGTGCTGCTGTTCGCTGCGGTACGCTATCTGCTGGTGACGCCGATCCGACGGGTGGTGAGCCACATGACCGCCTATGCCGAGGCGCCCGAGGATGCGCGGCGCATCATCACCCCCACCGCCCGGGTGGTGGAACTGCGCGAGGCCGAGGACGCGCTGGAGCGGATGCAGAAGCAACTCACCGGCGCGCTGCGCCAGAAGGATCGTCTCGCCCAGCTTGGGGGCGCGGTCGCCAAGGTCAGCCACGATCTGCGCAACATCCTGACGACCGCGTCGCTCTTCGCCGACCGGATGGAGCAGAGCGCCGATCCCGCGGTGGCCCGTGCCGCGCCCAAGCTGGTCAACTCGCTCGCACGGGCGGTGAATCTGTGCGAAAGCACGCTGGCCTTCGGCAAGGCCGAAGAGCCGCCCCCCCGGCTGACGCGGTTCGCGCTGCGCGATCTGGTCGAGGATGTGGTGGAAAGCGAGCGGCTGGGCTGCACCGGCGACAGCGTGGAATTCATCATCGACGTGCCGGCCCGCATCACCATCCGCGCCGATACCGAACAATTGCACCGGGTTCTGTCGAACCTCGTGCGCAATGCCCGGCAGGCGCTGGAAGCCACCGGAGAGGCCGGCACGATAGAAATCGGCGCGGGCGAGGACGAAGGCGCGTGGTGGATCCGCGTGGGCGACACCGGCCCCGGTCTGCCCGAAAAGGCGCGCGAACATCTGTTCACACCGTTTCAGGGCAATGCACGCAAGGGCGGCTTCGGGCTCGGGCTCGCCATCGCTGCGGAACTCGTCCGGGGCCATGGCGGCCTGCTGGAGTTGCACCGCAGCGACGAGGAGGGCACGGAATTCATCATCCGCCTGCCCAAGACAGCAGCCCTCGCGAGTGCCGCCCAGATCGCCCCGGCCGAAACCGCCGCCCAGTGATTGCAGCCGGGTGGCAGCGGAATGCGGGCCGGGAGAGCCGACTTTTTTTCGCACCGCCCCTTGCCAAGGCTGGCCGGGGCGGCTACTCCCCACCCCGGGCGCCCGTAGCTCAGCTGGATAGAGCACCAGACTACGAATCTGGGGGTCAGAGGTTCGAATCCTTTCGGGCGCGCCATTTTATTTAATAAAATCAGCTAGTTACCGTTCAGCCCTGCCGGGGGCTTGTCGAGCGTCCAGAATAGACACCGTATAAGCACAGTTTTCGGCGCTCCGGCTTAGCCGACGCGAACATCAGGCACCGATTCCGGCCAGCCAGGCCGTCCAGAGTTCGGCCTCCGTGCATCTGACCCGCTCCCCCTCGGTTCTGGCTGCGGCGTGAAACGCCAGGCGCGAACCATGAGGATGGCCTTGGGCCACCGGAAGTGCCCCGCCTCGTCTTAGTCGTTAGGCCCGCGAACATCCTCACCGATGACATCGAGCGTATCCACGGCGATACGCCCGATCTCCGCCATTCCCAAGAGGCGCCCACGCAGAGGTTCCGGCGTCGGCTCTCGTTATTCTCGTCCTCAGACATGTGAACTCTCCTTCGTTTCCGCGCGTGCCCACGCGGAGTTCTCCCTCTCGGAGGGCGGTTGCTTCAATCTTCACTGTCTGGAATGGCTCATGGCCGACGGCGTGCAAGCGTCGTCGGCCTTACTCTTTCCGAACTCGGCCAGCGGGCTTCAACCAACAACTGGCGCCCGCGGTCTCATTGCTGGTTGACGCCCTCAGTGGTCGGCGGCGCCGGTCAGCCGGCGATGCGAACTGCATCCATCGGATTGCGGGTAATCTTCTCGTCGTGCCGCATGGCCGTGTTGATGAGTGCCCGGACAGTCCTGAGCACCGCGGCAGCAGCAGTCCGGTTGTTACGCGTAACCAGTTCATCGAGGAGTTCTCGGCAGTCCTGACGCGTGATGTCAACGATTGCACGCTTTCGCAACCGCCGGAGATATTTGGTGAGGTGATACCGATATTCCTCCTCAGCGCGAGCGGCGAGCGACCTCTCGTTGAGATGCGCTTCGAGCGCCGCCTCAAGGGTAATGCCTGTTTCGTCCGGCTTCGCCGTCGGGTCCACGCCTGGCTGGATCGTCGCCATGAGGCGCTTGGTTTCCCTGCGGGCATCGGCGAGCCGGACGAGGTCTGTTTTGCCGATCTTGACCCTGACCGAGCGGACCAAGCGCTTGTTGCGTCTCACGTCACCCTGAACGGCCCACGTTTTCGTAGTCTTGTGGCAGATGCAGAGCAGCCCCTTCACGTCGACGTCGCGGTGGATGCCGGAGCCGAGGGGTAGCTCTCGGATGCGGTTTTCGGTGAATTTGAATATGGCCATGAGCACAGTCTCGCGCACTGTTCTCGGGATGATGCCGAATGGCACCGGATTAGCTTGCGAGACTGATTGTGTCTGGATTTCAAAGGTTTGTACGCCACAAAATGACGCCTAGTGGCTAGGCGTGACAGCCGTTCGCCGACCTGCGAATCTGGGAGTCAGAGGTTCGAATCCTTTCGGGCGCGCCATTTTCCGCAAGCATGTGACATCACGTTGATGGGCCCGGTGTGATCGCCGCGGGTCGCGGTATCGGAATTGCGCAGCCGCCCTGTCCGGTAGATCCGCCCGAGTATGAGCGGATGACCAGCCCGCCGCGCTGCCATTGCCGTGACAACGCCCATCGCGGAGCCGCTATGTCGCTTCACGTCCGGCAGCGAGTCGCCCGGCGACCGGGTCTGATAAACTTCGGACAGAAAGGTGGTGCCGCTGAAGGGACTCGAACCCCCGACCCCATCATTACGAATGACGTGCTCTACCAGCTGAGCTACAGCGGCCTTCCATGCGTCGCGGGGCAACTCCGCCCGCGCGCGTCGCGCTGATAGCATCCGCGCGACGCCATGTGTAGCCCTAATCTGCGCGTTTCGCCGTGCTGTCCGCCTCGACGATCTCGGCGTCTTCCGCCGGCGCCTCCTGCTGCGCCGCGGTATCGGCCTGCGGGGGTTCGGGTTGGCCCACGATCAGGGGAAGCATTTCGGACTGGGTCGCGCTGGGGCCCGCATCCTGTGGCGGCTCGCGCCATTCCAGCGTGTCGAAGGCCCCGCAATTCGTGCAGATCGCGACCCAGCCGGAGTGGATATTCTGACAATTGTCGCAGACCCATTGCGGCCCACGCGGTGCAATCAGCGCGCGGGTCAACCAGCCGCGAACCACCGCATCGGTGGAGCCTTCGCCGCGTTCGATCGCCGCCATGATGGTGAGCACCCGTGCGGTCGGCATGCTTTCGGCCAGATCGCCCAGCGCGCGGCGCGCGCCGGGGAAATCCTCGGCCGCGATCAGCAATTCGGCCTGCAGCATCCGGCTTTCGGGATGGTCCGGTTCCTGTTTCAGAAGGGCTGCGAAACGGTCATGGCGCGCGCGGGGCGTCTCGTCGGGGACGATCTCGGCGAAGGCCGCGGCCAGATCGGGATGCGGCGACCGGGCCCATGCTTTCTTGAGGATCTTCGCCGCCGCACGGGCCTTGCCCTGCGCGATCTTGGCGCGGGCAGCGGCGGTGGCTGCGGGCACGAGCGCGGGCGACAGCCGGTTGGCTTCGATCGCGCTCTCTTGCGCGCGCTCGGTTTTCCCGGCCTCGGCTTGATCGTGTGAAAGCTGCAATGCCAGCACGGCGTCCCGGCGCCGGTAGACATCCTTGGGCAGGGCGCCACTGCGCTGTCGTGCCAGCAGCGTCCGGCGTGCTCCTGCCCATTCGCGGTGATCGGCCTGCAGGGTCAGCAGGGTCTGCTGCATCTCGCCATGGTCGGGCTTGAGCGCAAAGCCCTTTTCGGCAAGCTTCAGCGCCAGTTTCTTGTCGCCCATGGCGATTTTCTGGCGCAAGGCGCCGCTGACCCCGGCGAATTTGGTGCGCGGATCGGATAGCAATTGCTTGTAATGGTCCAGCGCGCGGGCGTTGTCGCCCTGCATCTCGGCCGCCTGGGCGGAGATGAGCGTCGTCAGTTCGGCCTTGCCCAGAAGCTTTTCGGCCTTGGCCGCCTTGGCCTGCGCCAGTTTCGGCTCGCCCGAGGCCAGCGCCATGACGCCATCGACCATCGCCTGAAAGCCGCGTGCCTGCCGGTTGCGAAAGAAATAGCGGCTGATCGCGGTTTCGTCACCGTTGAGAAACCGCAGCGTCGCGACCAGAAGCGCGATCACCTTGAACAGCAGCCAGACCGCCAGCACCAGCAGCAGAACCAGGATGATCGTCTGCAGCGGGCCTGGGGAGAACTCCATGTTGGCGACAGAAATGCGCAGCCCTTGATCGGCCTCCAGCAGCCTCTCGGCCCCGATCGTCAGGCCGGCAATCGCGGCGACGAACAACAGGATTTTCAACAATACCCAAAGCATGAAGTCGGTCCTCAGAGCGAATCGATGGCGGCGGAAAGCGCGGGCATGGCCGCGAGCGCGTCGCGCCGGACTTCGGCCTGCGCACCCCAATCTGTCATATGCGGGCGCGCCGCATCCGGCAATGTGGCAATTTCGGTCAGCGCGGTCTCCAGATCGTCCGCGCGCAACGCCGCCTCCGCCCGCGACAGGATCGCATCCGCGTCGTCGCCATCGCGTGGGGCGAGGCTGCGCGCGCCCAGTTGGGCACGGATGAACGCCATGAAGCGCTCACCTGCGCTCAACCCCTCGACATCGCGCAACGCGGCATCAAGCGCGCTGCGCGCAGCCGGTCCATAGGCGTCCATGAGCGTCGCGCGGGTGGGCACCCCGCTGGCGGCGTGGTCGGCAAGACCAGCGGGAACGGCGGCGCCGGCGGCGTTGATCGTCGCGGCCGCCTCGGCATAGCCGCCGCCGTTCTCGAGCGCTTGTTCGATCAAGCCAAGCGCCGCGCGGGCAGAGGCGATGCGTTCGGCGGCTTCGGCTTCGGTTCGGGCGCTTTCGATCTCGGCCTGCAGGGCGTCGTTGCGGGCAATCACGTCTTCGATCATGGCGCGCAAATCGTCGAGTTCTTCGCGATAGGCGTCGAGGGCGGCTTCGGTTTCCGCCGCCGGGGCACCGTTGCCCGCAGGGCGGCTTTCCACCGCATCCAGCCGCTCGTCAAACGCCCCGAGCGCGTCTTCAAGGGCCGTGATCCGTGCCTCGGCCGCTGCAAGGGCATTGTCGAGCCGGGCTTCCTGTGCGGCCACGGCCTCGGCAATGGCGCTGTCGACGGCCCCGGCAAGGGCCGTGTCGACGGCGTCCGCAAGCGCGGTATCGACCGCCTCGGCGAGGGCGGCATCGACGGTTTCGACCAGCCGCGCTTCGGTGGCTTGCAGATCGGCGTTCATTCCCGCCACCGCCGCTTCCACCGCATCGAGGCGTGTGGATTGCGCCGTCACCTGCTCGGCGATCAGGGTGCCTTCGGCGAAGGGCCAGCCTTGCGGATCGACATATTGTGCGGCTAGAAAGCCGGCGCCGGCGGCAATTGCGCCCCCCAGCAGCAGTGCAAAAAACCCGCCGCGACGGCGCGGGGGCGGCGTGGGGGCGGGATCGCGC
>SKUV01000369.1 GCA_007129775.1 Paracoccaceae bacterium
CCCGCCCCTTGCGGCGCGGGCGCGGCCCTAGGCACCTTGGGGCCGATGTCGGCGTTTCTTGCGAGTGTTCGCTTTCCGCGCTGACGGCGGGGCAGCGCTCAGCGCCGCACCACCGGCGGCCACATGCGTTGAAAGACGCCGTCGCGCTTCACGATCAGGTGAAAGAGCGCCGCGCCCACATGCAGAAGTATCACGCCGACCAGCGCGAAGCGGCCGTAGAAATGGGCGGTCTTGGCCATCTCGGCGACAGCGTCGTTGCGCGGCAAGAGCGGGTGCAGCCCCAGCGCTTCCAACCCCTCGATCGGAAACCCGCCCATGGTGACGCGGACATAGCCCGTCACCGCCATGAACAGCACCAGCCCGTAAAGCGCCCAATGGGCCAGCGCCGCGACCCGCGCGGTGCCTGCGGGCACTGCATCGGGCAGCGCCGGCGGGGGATTGAGAAAGCGCCAGCCCAGCCGCACCAGCATCAGCAGCAGGATCACCACGCCCACGTTCTTGTGAAAGATAAACAGTCGGTCCTGCGTGACGCGGTCCAGCCCTTCCTGCACCATCATGGAGCCGACCGGCAGCATCGCGATCACAAGCAGCGCCACGATCCAGTGCAGCAGTCGCGCCGTCGTTCCATAGCCTGCCATGTCTGCCTCTCCCGTTGGTTGAGCTGCGATGACCCGCGCTGCGCTGACATCTAGATCATCCGGCTCTGTCGCGCCAGTGCGGCCCGGAGCGGGTGGGTTGCCCCGTGCGGCCGCGCGGATTTTGCGGACGGATGCCGGGGACATCGGCTCGACAGGCACTTGACGCCCGGCATCCCATGCTAATTGCATCTACGATGGATGATACGAACCTCGCCACTGCGCCATCTGCCCTCGTCACCGCGCCGCGCATCCTGTCGGCAGCGGCCCAGAGCTTTGCGCTCACGGGGCTGGTGCTGGCGCTGGTGCTGGCGGCACTTTGGGCAGCAGGGCTCGCGCCTTGGGAATCGGTGACACTTGCTGCCGCGGCCTTCGCAGGCGGCAGTAGCATCGTTCTCATCGGTTTGCACCGCGGCGGGGGCGGCATGGCTGCCTTCGGCGGATGCAATCATGTCACCACCGCACGGCTGGGCATGGCCGCGCTCTTGGCCGGCGCCGTCGCCTCGCCCGGGCTGGTCGCGCCGGACGGAGCGCTTGTCTGGCCCGCGCTGGCTCTTGCGGTGACGGCGCTGATCCTTGACGGGGTCGATGGCTGGATGGCGCGGCGGTCCGGCCTGACGTCAGCATTCGGGGCGCGGTTCGATATGGAGGTCGATGCCGCCACGATCATGATCCTCGCCACGCTGGCGTGGCAGACCGGGCAGGCCCCGATCTGGGTGCTGGCACTGGGGCTGATCCGCTATGCCTTCGTTCTGTGCGGGCTGCGCTGGTCCTTTCTGCGTGCGGATCTTCCGCCTTCGTTCCGGCGCAAGGTGGTCTGTGTGGTGCAGGTGGTGATCCTCGCCGCGCTACTGGCGCCGGTGATCGTGCCGCCTGTGTCGACAGCGCTTGCCGCGCTCGGGCTTGCAGCGCTGGCCTGGTCATTCGCGATCGACGTATACTGGCAATGGCGTCACGCGGGCCCGGACCGGCCCGCGCCCGCGCCGCGCTGCGGACCATGACCGCCATGGCGCCCCCGCCCGACCTGCGCGCTGCGCTCGGCCTTGGCCGGTCGCTTGCGATCTATTACGGCCGGCCATGGCGGCAGGCGCGTCTGCGCGATTTCTACCGCCAGTTCGTCCGCGCGGGAGATCTGGCCTTCGATGTGGGTGCCCATGTGGGCAGCCGGTCGCGGGCGATGCGCGCCGCCGGCGCGCGCGTGGTGGCGTTCGAGCCGCAGGCGCCCTTCACCGGTTTTCTGCGCCGCACCCTGCCGCGCGACATCACCCTGATCGAGGCCGCCGCCGGCCCCGCACCCGCCGCGCGGGCAGAGCTTGCGGTGTCGCGGCTGCATCCCACCGTCTCGTCCCTGCGCGCCGATTTTCCCGATCGTGCGGGGGCGTCCGAGGGTTTCGAACAGGTCCGCTGGGACAAGCGCCAGCCCGTCGCGGTCACCACGCTCGACGCCGCCATCGCGGCCCATGGCTGCCCCCGGCTGATCAAGATCGATGTGGAGGGCTTCGAGGCCGAGGTGCTGGCAGGGCTGTCGCAGCCGGTCCCGGTGATCGCCTTCGAATACCTGCCCGCCATGGCCGATGCCGCCTTGGCCGCGCTTGACCGGATCGAGGCTCTGGGGGCCTATGAGTTCAACCTCGTGCGCGGCGAGCGGCTGGCCTTTCACTGGCCCGAATGGCGCGGCGGCGCGGCGGTGCGCGACTGGCTCGATGGTCTGACTGCCGCGGATGGGTCTGGCGATATCTATGCGCAGCGCATCGCGCCCGGTGTGGCGACATGAGCGCGGCCGATCCCCTTGCCCCCGCGCGGGATGGCGGGCGCGCGGCTCTGGTGCTGCGCGTCGCTCTCGCCGCAATGCTGCTTCATCTGGTTCTGATCCAGCCCAACCATCCGGCGGCCCTGACATGGGGCGCGCTGATGCTCTTTCCGCTGGAGTTGCCGGTGATCCTGCTGGCGCTTCTGGCGCTGGGCCGCGGGCATGCCGGGGGGCTCGTGCGCGGGTTGCTGGTTGCCGCGATCATGGCCATCGTGCTGGCGAAACTCGCGGATTTCGCAACATTCGTGGCTTACAACCGGCCCTTCAACGCCCTTGTCGACATGCATCTCGTCCATGCCGCCTGGATGCTCGGGTCGGGCAGCATCGGCGTGGCGCTGGCCGCGGCGGCGGTTCTGGCCGCGGCGATCGCGCTCGTAGTGCTGACTTGGGCGCTTTGGTGGGCGACCGGGGTCTGGGCCGGTCTGGCCGCGCGCCTGCCGCGCGGCGGACGGCTGATTTCGGCGGTTCTCGCGCTGCCCGCGGCGGCGCTGGCGGTGGCCGAGGTGGGCCATGCGGCGCGTGCATGGAGCCTGCCGTTCGACCCGCCCGGCGCGGCCTTCACCGCGCGCGTGGGCTTGGAGCGCGCGCTCTTCTATCGGGCGGCGCTCGCGGATCTGGAGGAATTCCGGCGCCTCGCGGCGCAAGATCCGTTCCTCGATCTGCCGCCCGAGGCCGTGCTCGACCGGATCGGGGCGACCGATGTGCTGGTGGTCTATGTGGAAAGCTATGGCCGGTCGAGTTTCGACAATCCGCTCTATGCGCCGACGCATACGGCGACGCTGGCCGAGTTCGAGGCCCGGCTACAGGCTGAGGGGCTGGAAATGCGGTCGGCCTTTCTGACCGCGGCCATGGTCGGCGGGCAAAGCTGGCTGAGCCATGCGGCCATCGCCTCGGGGCTCTGGATCGACAACCAGCGCCGTTATCAGGCGCTTCTGGCCAGCCCGCGCCGGACGTTGTTCCACTACGCGCGCGGTGCCGGGTTCGAGACCGCCGCGGTGATGCCCGCCATCGTCATGGACTGGCCCGAGGCCGATTTCTTCGGCTTCGACAGGATATTGCCCTTCGACAAGCTGGGCTATCGCGGCGAGCGGTTCAACTGGATCACACAGCCCGATCAGTTCACAATGGTCGCCCTCGACCGGCTGTTGCGGCAGGGCGCGCCTGGGCTGGATGGCGATGCCGGCGGTGCCCCGGCCCGACCCGGGGTGCGCGCGCCGGTTCTGGCGCAGGTGGCGCTGATTTCGTCCCATGCGCCGTGGGTCCCGGTGCCCGACCTGATCGACTGGGACGCGATCGGCGACGGCACGGAGTTCAACGAAATGGCCCTGTCGGACGATCCGCCCGACGTGGTCTGGCGCGATCACGACCGCGTGCGCGACCAGTTCCGCCTTGCGGTGGATTACGCGCTGCAGGTGGTGGGCAGCTATGCCGAACGCCACGCGCGCATGGCACAAGAGACCGGCGGCGCAGCCCATGGCCCGGCGCCGCTGATGGTGGTGCTGGGCGATCACGAGCCCGCGCCCTTCGTTTCGGGTGTCGATGGTTTCGATGTGCCGGTACACATCATCGGCCCGCCCGAACTGGTGGCCCGGATCGACGACTGGGGGTGGGAGCCGGGTCTTCTGCCGAGCCCCGATGCCCCGGTCTGGCGGATCGACGCGTTTCGCGACCGCTTCATGGCGGCGTTCAGCAGCGCGCTGGAAGACGGGCGCGCTGCAGGTTCGGGCGCCCCGTGAACGTCGCGGAAAGCTGGCCGGGCCTCGATGCACTTTACCCAAGCGGCGTGCGCGCTAGCTCGCCTTAAGCAATCGTCGGGGTGCGATGACTGGCGTGGCGCGATACGACATTCGAAGGGACAGAGGTTCGCCATGATGCTTGCCACGGTGACGGATCGGGTCTGGGCCGCTCTACTCGCCATGCGCGAGGGGGCCGAACCGCTCTCGCCCCGCGACTGGACGGAGGGCGAGCAGGCCGCATGGCAGATCTATGCGCCCGTGGCGCGCCGGACCGGGAGGCGCATGCTCCTGGCCCAGATCGGGCAATCTCTCGACGGACGCGTGGCGACGGTGACGGGCGATGCGCGCGACATCTCCGGCCCCGACGGGCTGGCGCACCTGCACCGCTGTCGGGCGCTGGTGGATGGCGTGGTGATCGGCGTGCGCACCGCGCTGCATGACCGTCCGCGCCTGACCGTGCGCCTCGCGGACGGGCCAAGCCCGGCAAGGGTGGTCATCGACCCTCAGGGCCGGCTTCCGGATGATGCGCTGGTGCTGCGCGATGATGGCTGCCGGCGGATCGTGGTACAATCGGTGGACCGTCCGCGCGCTGCCGGGGTCGAGGTTTTGCGGCTGCCGCGCACGGGCGGCGTTGCCGGGCTTATCCGGCCCGATGCGATCGCTGTCGAACTGGAGGCGCTGGGGTTGAGGCACCTGCTGATCGAGGGCGGCGGGATCACCATCGCGGGCTTTCTGGAAGGCGGTCTGCTGGACCGGCTGCATGTGGGCATCGCGCCGCTGATAATTGGCGCGGGTCCGATGAGCCTGACGACGGCCCTGCCGGTGGAGAGCCTTGCCGAGGCGATGCGACCCCGGACGACGAGCGTGTCGCTGGGCAGCGATCTGCTGGTGGATTGCGACCTTGCCGGGATGCGCGCGCAGGCCAGATCGGCGGTGCCGGCCGTGTCCGGGGATATCGGCCAGAGCAAGGCGCGCCGCGCCTGACCCGTCCGCTCAGCAGTCTGGCGCGGTGACCTTGCGGAGCGCGCCCTCCGGGCACGCAAGATGTTATCCTCGGCGGGCCTGACGGCCCGCGCCCGCCGGCAAGGGTAATTCTCGACGGCCCCGCCGTCAGTCAAGCAGCGCGGCCTGCACCCGCTCGTTCCAGCCCAGATACCAGCGCCCTTCGTGGCGGATCACGGGACGTTTCATCAGCGTCGGCTGCGCTGCGATCTGCGTCTCGGGTTCCGACAGGCGCAGGTAATCCGACAGGCCGCGCCAGGTGGTCGATTTTCGGTTCACCAGCGCATCGCCGAATTCGGCGACCATCTCGGCCAGTTCGCTTTCCGACAGCGGGGTTGCGCGGATATCGCGGAAGGCTACGGCATGCCCCGCCGCTTCGAGCGCGCGGATCGCCTTCTTGCAGGCGTCGCAGGTCGGAATGCCGTAAAGGTCGATCGTCTTTCCCGTCATCATCGTGCCCTTTCGCGCGGTATCAGCGTCTGGCACGCAGCTTGCCGAGTTCGCGGTCGAGCGCCGCGCGCATCTTGTCCACCGCGCCGGTCACCGCGCCCTGGATCGTATCGGCGTGATGGCTGACGGCCAGCGGTGCGCGGTTCTCGGGGCGGGCCTCGACCCGGCAGCGCTTGTCCTCGCCGGTCTTGCGCGCCGCGCTTTCGTCGCCCAGATGCACCTCGACCCGGGTGAGATGGGCCGCCACCGCACCCAGTTTGGAGGTGACGACGCCTTCGACGAAACGCGTGACATCCTCGTGCCCCTGAATGTTGCGGTCGGTGTTGATCTGGATGTGCATCGGACCCTGTCCTTTTGTTCTCTGGCTTGCTTGTCGGCAGCTAACCCTCCGCGCGCCCGGCTGCAAGATCCGGGTGCGGCGGGCGCG